>JANXSA010000511.1 GCA_025352915.1 Rhodospirillales bacterium
TGGTGGTGGAGCGGTCGGGGCAGTTGCAACCGTCGCTGTATGTTAAGGGGCTGCTGGACCGGGTGCGGGCAATTCGCCGCGCCCGGTCTCGATCCGCCAGGCGCCGGGCTCGCCGGTGATCCGCCCCGCCGGAGCATAGCCGCACACCGGAACGCCACGCGCCCGCACCCGGTCCAGCAGCCCCTTAACATACAGCGCCGGATGCAACTGCCCCGACCGCTCCACCACCATGCCACCGTAATAGAAATCGCTCGCCATCTCCTCGCGCAACCGCTCGCGCGGCAGCATATAGGCGCCGGACTGCGCGCTCTCATTGAGCCGGTCGATCTTCTTTGCCTGGCTGTCGTAATGCTTGGGCGTCCAGGCACCCACGAACCGCCCGGAGCGCCGCCAGTGGCACTCGATCCCTTCGCTCTCGATCAGCGCCTCGATCACCCCGAACGCATCCGACCCATCGGACAACAGCGCCGCCGCCCGCGGTGAGTTCGAATCGAGCGTCGAGCCGGTGATCGACTTGCCAATATTCACCCCGCCCGAGACGCCGCCGCCATTGCGCGAACTCGCCCCCTCGCCCGGCGCCGTCGCCTCCAGCACCACGCACTCGACCCCCAACTTGGCCAGTTCCAATGCGGTGGCCAACCCGGCATAACCGCCACCGATGATCGCCACCCGCGTCTCGGCCGGCACCTCGGTCCGCTGCTCGTCGGCCGGCTTCCACGCCTCCCACCAATACGGCGCGGGCTTGTAGTCGGGGTGGAAGACCGGGTTGGCCATCTAGATATCCGCCGGCGGCATCCGCCACATCCCGGCTTCCCAGCCCGCCGCATAGCGGTTGTTGGTATTATCCGTATTCCGGTTGACCAACGGCCGGGCAAACATCGGATGGCGCATCGAACGCACCTCATGCTCGATGGTCGACAGAACCTTCCCGCTATCCAGGCAGACGATATCCTGGAACCGGTACTGGCTCTCGTTGCTCTCCTCGGTGATCAGCCCGCGCGCCACCAGCTTGCGATGCGGCCCGGAGAAATCGGCAAACGCCACCTGCAAATGATGCCCATCGAACGGCACCGAAGCGCCCCCATTCTTCCCTTCGGGCGTTTCGCGAAAAATCACGCTCTCGAACAGCCCGATCGGAATGCGCGCAAACTTGCCCCGGCTGTCCTCACCCACCGACCCGCCGGTCTGGATGATCTCCTGGTAGAACCGCACAATCCCCTCGGACCCACCGGGAATGGCGTCAACCTCGACATACGGCATGCCCAAATTCATCCGCCCGAACCGCGACGCATCCGGCGCATGCACCCGCATCGCATTGCCCCACGGACACACCACCTCGGTGGTGTCGCCCTGGCGGGAAAACGCAAACTTCGTCCCCTCCAACCGCGGCGCCACCATCCGCAACCGCGCCTCCAGCGCATCGGGATCGGGGATCACCAACCCAGTGGTCCCGCGCAAAACCTGCGCCGGCCCCACCGGCAGATGGAACTGGCTGATCCCGACATTGACCCACATGTTGTCTACCCCGGTCACCAGATAGGGATCGCGCGTCAGCCCGAGCCCCATGATGTAGAACAGGATGGCGATGCGCTGGTCCGGCACCCGCACATTGACATGGCCGAGCTCAACCAGGTTACCGACATCCTGGGTGGTCCGGTCAAACACCGGCTTGGCGGCTTGGGCGTCCATCGATTGTCTCCTCAGGTACCGGTCCACACAGGCGGCCGCTTGGCGAGGAAGGCATCGATCCCCTCGGCGGCGTCATGGGCCATCATGTTGCGGGTCATCACCGCGGATGCATAGGCATAGGCATCGGACAGCGACAGATCGGCCTGGCGATAAAACGCCTCCTTGCCGATCGCCAGCGTCAACGCACTCTTGGCGGCTATCCCCTCGGCCAGTGCCGCTACCGCGTCATCAAGCGCCGCCTCCGGCACCACCCGGTTGACCAGCCCGATCTCGCGTGCCCGCGCGGCATCGATCATCTCGCCGGTCAACAGCATCTCCATCGCCTGCTTGCGCGGCACCGCCCGCGACAGCGCCACCATCGGAGTCGAGCAGAACAACCCGATATTCACCCCCGGCGTGGCAAACCGCGCCGTCTCCGCCGCCACCGCCAGGTCACACGACGCCACCAGTTGACACCCGGCGGCCGTCGCCACCCCATGCACCCGCGCAATCACCGGCTTGGGCAAATTCACCACAAGCTGCATCACCCGCGAGCACAGCGCGAACGTCGCCGCCGCACTGGCCTCCTCCGGATGCGCCCGCATCTCGCGCAAATCATGCCCGGCACAAAACGCCGGCCCGCTGCCGCCGATCACCACCACCTTGACCGAAGCATCCGCCGCAATCGCCACCAGCGCGTCATCCAGTGCCGTCATCAACCCCATCGACAACGCATTGCGCGCCCCCGGCCGGTTGAGCGTCAGCCAGGCCACGCCGCCGGCATCGCGCCGCAACAACAGGGCGTCCTGGGCACCACCGCCGCTTTGCTGGTTCATCGCTATCGCCCTCCGCTGCCAATGCTCCGCCATTTTACCACGCCGGCCAAGGGCCCCACCGAAGGCAACGACAAAAACCACCTGCCCCGACCCATCCGCCGTGATACGATCTCCCATCGGAGGGAGAACGCACGATGATCTTTCGCCAGCTATTCGACCAGGCCTCGGGCACCTACTCCTACGTCCTGGCCAGCCGCCACGGCGCCGAGGCGCTCATCATCGATCCCGTGCTGGAAAAGGTCG
>JANXSA010000540.1 GCA_025352915.1 Rhodospirillales bacterium
ACTTCCCGCACGTGCTTTTCGCCGTTCCACCGCCACACCTGCGCCGCGTAGGTATGGGGCGGCAGACCTGATGGACCAGCCAGCGGAATGCCGTGGCGGAGCAGATCGATTTCCACCAGGCTCGCATCGGAAGACAGGACCTCATCACGCTTGGCTTCATACGACTTACGGCTGGCGGCACCGCTGACCTTATTGGCCGCAATCTGCTCGCCGTTTCCGGAACCACCGAAGACCACTCCCAGCGCCTCGATCCCCGCCCGCATATGCTCCACCATCGAGACCAGCCGAAACGTCCCGATATGCGGCTTGGCCACCCACAAAATCTCCTCCGGCGCCCCCGCCCGGAGAAACTCCTCCAACACCTTCCGCCCGCGATGCCCGGGGTCCTTGATCTGCGAATACAGCTTGCCGTCCGAAAACGTCCCCGCCCCGCCCTCGCCAAACTGCACATTGGATTCCGGCTTCAACACCCCCCGCCGCCACAGCCCCCAAGTGTCCTTCGTCCGCTCCCGCACCACCCGACCGCGATCCAGCACAATCGGCCGGAACCCCATCTGCGCCAGCACCAACGCCGCAAACAACCCGCACGGCCCCGTCCCGATCACCACCGGCCGCCGCCACCCCGAAGCCGGCGCCCGCCCCACGAACCGATACGTCGCATCCGGCGCCAGCCCGACATGCCGATCGCCGACATGCCGCGCCAGCACCCCAGCCTCGTCATCCACCTCGACATCCAGCGTATAGCTGAACCGAATCGCCGCCTTGTTGCGCGCATCATGCGCCCGGCGCGCCACATGCACCGCGCGCACCGGCCCCAGCCGCGCCTCCGCGGCCTCCCGCAACGCCCCTTCCGGGTGATCCAGCTTCAGCCGCACTTCCGTCAAACGAATCATGCGCGGCGGTATAGGGCACGCGGCCAAGCCAAGGAAGAATCTTCTTTTTCTGTAGAAAAAGAAGCAAAAAGACTTTCAGCCACTGGCGCCCGCCCCACCCCCAAGCACCCACCCAATGGATAAAAGTTTTTTGGTTCTTTTTTTCAAAAAAGAACACCTTCCTTCCGCCCTTCCTCCCGCTATTCTCCCCCCAAGGGGGACCACCACCACATGACCGAATCCACCGGTTTCGACACCGCGCGCCTGGACACATACCTCAAGGACCGCCTGAATCTCGCCGGCCCCGTGCGCCTGGACCGCATCTCCGGCGGCCAGTCCAACCCCACCTTCTTCGCCACCTACGACTCCCGCGCCCTCGTCTTGCGCAAGAAGCCCGAAGGCGACCTGCTCCCCAGCGCCCACGCCATCGACCGCGAATTCCGCGTCATGCGCGCGCTGGCCCAAACCGATGTCCCCGTCCCCAACTGCCTGTTCTACGAAGAAGACCCGGCCATCATCGGCACTCCGTTCTACGTCATGGACCGCCTCCAAGGCCGCGTCTTCCCCACCTACGACCTGCCCGGCATCGCCCCCGCCGACCGCCGCGCCATGTACACTTCCATGGCTGAAACCCTCGCCAAACTCCACGCCGTCGACTGGCAAGCCATCGGCCTGGAAGGCTTCGGCCGCCCCGGCAATTTCTTCCCGCGTCAAATATCCCGCTGGACCAAACAATACGAACTCTCGAAAGCCGAACCCGTCCCCGACATCGAACGCCTCATCGCCTGGCTCCCCAACAACATCCCCAACGGCGAAACCACAACCCTCTGCCACGGCGATTTCCGCCTGGGCAACATGATGTTCCACCCCACCGAACCCCGCGTGATCGCCGTCCTGGACTGGGAACTCTCCACCATCGGCGACCCGCTCGCCGACCTCGCCTTCAACGCCATGGCCTGGCGCTCCCGCCCCCAGGACTATGGCGGCCTGCTCGGCCTCGACCTCCCCGCCCTCGGCATCCCCGGCGAGGAAGACTACATCGCCACCTACTACCGCGCCGCGCACGACCTTACCGGGCGGGCCACCCCCGCCCTCTGGCCCTTCCACTTCGCCTTCGCCCTGTTCCGCTTCGCCGTCATCTTTGAAGGCATCGCCGCCCGCGTCCGCACCGGCACCGCCGCCGCCGCCGACGCCTCGAACACCGCCGATCTCAGCCGCGCCTTCGCCGCCCACGCGGTCGCCGCCATCGACGGCCCACCCCCCTACGGAGACCGCACATGCCAAACGCCCCTCTGATCCTCGACGCCGATGGCCCCATCGCCACCATCACCCTCAACCGCCCCGCCCAGCTCAACGCGCTCAACATCGAAATGGCCGAAGCCTTCGAAGCCGCCGTCGACCAACTCGCCAAACAACCAGACCTGCGCGTCATCGTCCTGCAGGGCGCCGGCCGCGGCTTCATGGCCGGCGGCGACCTCGGCGTCATCCAGCGCGCCCTCGCCGAAGGCCCTGATATCGTCGACCAGATCATGCTCCCGCTCCACCGCGGCCTGATCAAACTATCCGAAATGCCCCAACCCGTCCTCGCCAGCCTGCACGGCCCCGTCGCCGGCGCCGGCATGAGCGTCGCCATGGCCGCCGACCTCGCCATCGCCGCCGACGACGCCAAATTCACCCTCGCCTACGCCCGCATCGGCGCCAGCCCCGACGGCAGCGGCACCTGGCACCTCCCCCGCCTCGTCGGCCTCCGCCGCGCCCTCGAAATCGCCCTCCTCGCCGACACCATCGACGCTGCCGAAGCCCTCCGCCTCGGCCTCGTCAACCAGGTCGTCCCCGCCGCCGACCTCCCCGCCCGCACCGCCGCCCTCGCCGAACGCCTCGCCGCCGGCCCCACCCAAGCCTATGGCCGCATCAAACGCCTCCTGCGCGAAAGCCTCGAACGCACCCTCCCCGCCCAACTCGACGCCGAACGCGAAGCCTTTCACGAAAGCATGAAAACCGGCGACTTTCGCGAAGGCATCGCGGCGTTCCTGACCAAGCGCAAGCCCAGCTACACCGGCAAGTAGCCCGCCTTTTTGAAAGCGGATTGAAACCAAAACTGTGTTCGGGTGGCACGTCAACGCTCATTGGACACCCCCCGCCATGGCGAACGACGTCGCCTATCTCGCGCCGCGCCCATGCCTCGCATCGCCGATTCCAGAGATCGAGCTGGCGGCCGACATGCTCTCCGACGCCGTCGACGCGCTGATGGCCGGCCAGCGGGATCGGGCGACGGAATTGCTGGCACAGGCGGATATGCCGGTACTTCGCACATTCAGCCGCAAGATCATGGACGTCACCGATCCGACGATCCAACGCCGTCGCAAGGTCGAAGTCGCGCCAGGCGCGCAGGAAAGGGTCAAGCAGCGAAAACCGTCAAACGCCGACAGGCTGACCATTCATCAGCGCGACGGCTTTCGCTGCCGCTATTGCGGCTGTCGCGTGGTGCTGCTGAACGTTCGCAAGCGGCTGCGCGCCGTCATGCCAGAGGCAATTCCCATCGGCAAGGACACCTATCACGCCGCCTTTCTGACCATCAACGCGACGCTGGACCATGTGCTGCCGCATGCGCGCGGCGGCGATAATTCGCCCGAGAATTTGGTCACTACGTGCTGGCCCTGCAACTATGGCAAGGAGCACTACCGCCTGGAGGAACTCGGGCTCATCGATCCGCGACTGCGCCCGCCCGTGGTGGATGCCTGGGATGGATTGCAGCGGCTGCTCCCGACCGCTCCCGCACCCAAGCCAGCGGCCGGTCCCAAAGCAGTCCGGCCCGTCCAACCGAAGCGGCCGCCGCCGGAGGTGGTTCGCGGAAACGCCGCCGCCGAATCATGGCACGACCAACTCGAAGCCCGCTTTCCCGGCGCTGGCCGCCAAGTACTGGCATTCGCCAAGGCCCGTGCCGATCTAGGCGTCGATCATGCGATCAACAAGGAATGCGTGATCCGCCTCAAGGTCAACGGCTCGACGATCACCCCGCTCGCCATCCTTCGCAACGGCGATGTCAACCTGCCCTGGTATATCGGCCCGCACAAGGCAGCCTTCCGACCCTTCGCCGAACGCGTCGCCGCCACCATTGCGGGCGCTGTCGCCTATGAGACGCCCAAGAACTGGTCGGTCAGGATGCACGACAAACGGCCGCTCAATGTCGACGAACTACTGGCGATTCAGCCAGTTCTGGTGTCCGCCCTGATCGATCTGCGCGCGCGGCTGCTGACCGCTGACTGACGCGCACGGTCGCCTGTCTCACCGGGATCACCTTTCTCGTCCCCTTCTCCGCCCTTGAGGATTGGCGCTTTCCCTCGGCAGTGCGGTTGATATCGAGATCGGCATGGGATCAGCCAGCAAGCAGCAGATTCACCACAGAGGCACAGAGATACGGAGGCGCAAGGCAAGGGAGAAGGAAAGCCGTGTCACCATGACTGCCATTACCGCCCTCATAAATCCCCTCATTTTTTACTCTGGTACTACCTTGGCACTCTCTTTCATGACTCTGAATGACCCCGTTGTTCTTGTCATTTTTTGCCCAGGCTCAACGTGCAGCAGGCGGCCAGACGCGCCCCCGGGAGGCAAGGC
>JANXSA010000541.1 GCA_025352915.1 Rhodospirillales bacterium
GCCTTGCCTCCCGGGGGCGCGTCTGGCCGCCTGCTGCACGTTGAGCCTGGGCAAAAAATGACAAGAACAACGGGGTCATTCAGAGTCATGAAAGAGAGTGCCAAGGTAGTACCAGAGTAAAAAATGAGGGGATTTATGAGCCCGTGACCCGCATTCCGCCTGCACCTGGACCGCCTTGGTGCTGACCGGCCTGCCGGAAGAAACCCGAACCGTGCTGTCCGAAACCGCCGACTCCACCACCATCACCCTGCGCGCCGGCGCCATCGGCGTCCAGGCCGAACTCGCCTGGCCCGGCGGCACCATCACCCTGCAAACCGACACCCGCCTGCGCGCCCGCACTTGGTACCGCATCTGGCTCTCCGCCGACCCCGCCACCGGCGAAATCACCATCGGCCAGACCGACGCCGCCACCGGCGCCACCATGACCGCCACCGCCCGCGCCACCGGACTACTCATGCCCGAAACCGGCACCATGCTGATCGCCGCCGAAAACCCCGATTCCCCAACCGGCCATTTCACCGGAAAGATCGAAGAACCCGCCCTCCTCTCGGGCATCACCCGCGCCTGGCCGGCCGCCCTCGCCCGCAGCGACCTGCCCGTCATCGCCCTATGGGATTTCGGCCTCGCCATCGACAGCCAAACCATCGTCGACACCGGCCGCCAGAACCGCCACGGCACCCTGGTCAACACCCCCACCCGCGCCACCGTCGGCGCGCGCTGGACCGGCACCGAGCACTGCTGGCGCCACGCCCCCCAGGACTACGCCGCCATCCACTTCCACGACGGCGACCTCGACGACTGCCACTGGCAGCCCAGCTTCACCTTCCCCGTCCCCGACACCCTCAAATCCGGCGCCTACGCCCTGCACCTCACCTGCGCCGAAGGCGAAGACTGGCTGCCGCTCTACATCCTCCCGAAACGCCAAGGCCCCCACGCCCCGATCGCCTTCCTCGCCTCCACCTTCACCTACCAGGCCTACGCCAACCACGCCCGCGGCAACGCCGACGCCGACTACCTCGCCCGCGTCGAGGAGTGGGGCGCCTACCCCCACAACGCCGACCAATGGCCGCTTTACGGCCGCTCCACCTACAACAAGCACGAAGACGGCAGCGGCATCTCCCTCTCCTCCCGCCGTCGCCCGATCCTGACCATGCGGCCCGGCTACCTCACCTTCAACGACCCGCTCGGCTCCGGCCTGCGCCACTACCCCGCCGACACCCACCTGCTCGCCTGGCTCACCGCCAAGAACCTCGACTTCGACGTCATCACCGACGAAGACCTCGACGACGAGGGCCTGGACCTCATCGCCCCCTACAAAACCGTCCTGACCGGCTCGCATCCCGAATACCACACCCCCGGCACCCTCGACGCTCTCGCCGCCTACACCCAAAGCGGCGGCAAACTCGCCTATCTCGGCGGCAACGGCTTCTACTGGCGCATCGCCCGCGACAAATCCCGCCCGCACATGATCGAAATCCGCCGCGCCGAGGGCGGCATCCGCGCCTGGGCCGCCGAGTCCGGCGAGTACTACCACGCCATCGACGGCCAAATGGGCGGCCTCTGGCGCCGCAACCGCCGCCCGCCCCAGCAACTCGCCGGCGTCGGCTTCTCCGGCCAAGGCAAGTTCGAAGGCACCCACTACCGCCGCCTGCCTGCTTCCTACGAAGGCGAACTCGCCTGGGTCTTCGCCGGCATCAACGAGGAAATCGTCGGCGATTACGGCCTGTCCGGCGGAGGTGCGGCCGGCTTCGAACTCGACCGCGCCGACCCCACCCTCGGCACCCCCGAAAACGCCGTCATCCTCGCCCGCTCCGAAGACCCGCCAAAATCCTTCGTCACCGTCCACGAAGAACTCCTCGGCGGCTCCACCACCATCAGCGGCGAAGACTCCGACGAGCTGATGCGGGGCGAAATCGTCTATTTCGACACCCCATCCGGCGGCGCCGTCTTCGCCGTCGGCTCCATCACCTTCTGCGGCAGCCTCTGGCGCGACGGCAAATTCGACGGCCCGATCTCCCGCCTGCTGGAAAACGTCGTCCGCCGGTTCGCCGGCACGTAAGCAAGCATGTTCTTTTTTGAAAAAAAGAACCAAAAAACCTTTTGTCCTGAGCGAAGCGAAGGATCCACGCTTCCTTCGCTGTCTTTCTAATGGATAGAAGTCTTTTTGCTTCTTTTTCTACAGAAAAAGAAGACCTTCCTTCCTCCCAGTTCCCACCCCCGCCCACATCCCCTAGGCTCGCCTGGAGTCGACCAGAGGGATGCAAAACGTGATCGTCCGCCACGAAAAACTCCACGACATCGCCCTGCAAATGCTCCGCGCCGGCGGCAGCACCGAGGCTGAGGCCCAAACCGTCGCCGACCACCTGATCGGCGCCAACCTCGCCGGCCACGACAGCCACGGCGTCGTTATGCTGTCGCCCTACGTGAAATCGCTCAAGAACGGCAACCTCAAGCCCAACCACCCCCACACAGTCGTCAGCGAAAGCGGCAGCTTCGCGGTATGGGACGCCCGCGGCTGCTACGGCCAGGTCGTCGCCCGCGACGCCATGCAATGGGCCATCGACACCGCGCGCACCCACGGCGTCGCCATCCACGGCCTGCGCTACGTCCACCACATCGGCCGCGTCGGCACGTACGGCGAAATGGCCGCCGCCGCCGGCCTGGTCTCGATCTCCTTCGTCAATGGCTACAGCGGCAAGCCCCGCGTCGCCCCCTTCCGCGGCCTCGAAGGCCGCTTCACCACCAACCCGATCTGCATCGCCGTCCCCGGCACCGCCACCACGCCCGCCACCATCCTCGACTTCGCCACCTCCGTCATCGCCCTCGGCAAAGTCCGCGTCGCCTACAACGACAAACGGCAAGTCATCCCCGGCGCCCTCATCGACTCCAAGGGCAACCCCACCACCGACCCCGCCGTGATGTACGAAGAACCAATCGGCGCCGCCCAGG
>JANXSA010000595.1 GCA_025352915.1 Rhodospirillales bacterium
TCTTCCCCCAACCCTCACCATCCCCCCCACTTCCTATCGGATAAAGTTTTTTTGCTTCTTTTTGTCCACAAAAAGAAGACTTCCCTTATCTCTTTATTTCCACGAAAATTTGCTGAAAACCAGCAAAATTTCCTTGATTTCTCCGCAGGCACCCGCTATTATACCCAAGTGTCAATCAACCAACCCGGCCTGGCCAACCACTTCGCTCCCCTGCGCGCCGCCGCGCAGGCTCAGGGCGCGCATGCCTGGTCGCTCAACGCCCTGATCGCTGCCCTCCTGGCGCGCATTTTCGGCCGCCTGGAGCAGCTTTTCCTGCTCTGGCAATCCGGCACTCTCCCCGTTCCCCAGGCAACCGTCCCGGCGACCAGCCCCCCGGCGCATCGCCCGCCCAGCCGCCGCGCCACAGGCAACCGTTGCCCGCCCGCGGCCCATGCCCCCCGCCACCCGGCAGCGCTCTGCGCGCCCGCCCGCCCGATCCGCGCGAGCATCGCTCATGCACACATCATCATGCGCACGCCCCGCCTGGCCTCCGCCAAGCGCGCCGCGTCCTATCGCCCAAATCCCGCGCGCGCACCGCCTCGCATCGACGGTCCCATCCCTAGCGAAACCCCCCTTACGGGGCAGCAAACCCGCGCCTAAATTATATCGATATCGAAACTAAATCAGCTTCACCTCCAGCGTAATTGCCGCCTTCATCAGCTTGCTGACCGGACAGCCCGCCTTCGCCTTCTCCGCCAGCTCCAGAAACGTCGCCGCATCCGCGCCCGGCACCCGCCCTTCCAGGCTCAGATGCACTGCCGTGATCTCAAAGCCGTCGCCAATTTTTTCCATCGTCACCCGCGCCTTGGTGTCCATCCGCTCCGCGGTCAGCCCCGCCTGGCCCAGGATATTGGACAGCGCCATGGTGAAACACGCGGCATGGGCGGCGCCGATCAGCTCCTCGGGATTGGTGCCCTTCACGCCTTCGAAGCGCATCGCGAAGCCATAGGGCTGGCCCGCCAATGCCCCACTTTCGGTCGAGACGGTGCCGTGCCCGTCCTTCAGCCCACCCTGCCAGATGGCCGAGCCCGTGCGATTGATCTTCATTGCCATTCTCCTCTGTGACGTCCCAGCCTAGCGCCTCCGCCAGCCTTTGAGCGATGACATTCCCGTGCCAAGCTTCGCCCGGAAAACTGGAAACGGACCACAGAATGCCTCGCATGACCGGCGGCGACGCCATCGTCGACTCCCTGCTGCGCCACGGCGTGGACACCGTCTTCGGCTTGCCCGGCGTCCAGGTGTACGGCCTGTTCGACGCCTTCGCCCGCAACGCCAACCGCCTGCGCCTGATCAACGCCCGCCACGAACAGACCACCGCCTACATGGCCATGGGCTACGCCGCCTCCACCGGCAAGCCCGGCGTGTTCTCCGTCGTCCCCGGCCCCGGCGTGCTGAACACCACTGCCGCGATGGCCACCGGCTGGGGCATCAACGTGCCGATGCTGTGCATCACTGGTCAGGTGCCCAGCACCATGATCGGCCGCCTGCGCGGCCAGCTCCACGAACTGCCCGACCAGCTCGCCACGCTGAAGACCCTGCTGAAATTCGCCGAACGCATTGAACACCCGACCGACGCCCCGCAAGTGATGGCCAGCGCCTTCCAGGCAATGACCTCCGGCCGCCCCGGCCCGGTCGCCGTCGAAATGCCCTGGGATATGTTCCCCGCCTCCGCCGAAGTAACCCCGCAAGACCCGCTCGGCCGCCGCCCCAACCCCATCCCCGACCCCGAGAAAATAACCGCCCTGGCCAAACTGATCGACGCCGCCGAAATGCCGATGATCTGGGTCGGCGGCGGCGCCGCCCATGCCAGCGCCGAAATTCTCGCCCTCGCCGAACGCCTCGGCGCCCCGGTCGTCTCCTTCCGCACCGGCCGCGGCGTGCTGGACTCCCGCCACCCCCTGTCGCTGAACGTCAACGAAGCCACTCGCCTCTGGCCACAGGTCGACCTGCTGATCGGCATCGGCACCCGCCTGGACGCCCCCACCTCCCGCTGGGGCCGCCCGGTCCCAGGCCTCAAACTCGCCCGCATCGACATCGATGCCGCCGAACACCGCCGCCTCACCGTCGACATCCCCATCGTCGCCGACTCCGCCGACGGCGCCCGTGCCCTCGAAGCCGCCACAACCAGGAACACCAACCCCGCCCGGGCCGCCGCGATCGCCAAGGCCAAGTTGGAATCAGTGGAATTCCTCACCCAGGTGCAACCGCAAATGGGCATGCTCGCCGCCATCCGCGCGGCCATGCCTGACGATGGCATCCTGGTCGATGAAATGACCCAGGTCGGCTACGTCTCCTGGATCGGCTACCCGGTCTACCAGCCGCGCGGGCTCGTGACCTCCGGCTTCTCCGGCACCCTCGGCTACGGCTTCCCCACCGCCCTCGGTGTGAAAGTCGCCAACCCCGACCGCGCCGTCGTCTCCCTCACCGGCGATGGCGGCTTCCTGTTCGGCGGCACCGACCTGGCCACCGCCACCAAATTCGGCATCAACCTGGTCACCGTCCTGTTCAACAACGAATCCTACGGCAACGTCCTGCGCGATCAGAAGCGCCTGTTCGACGGCCGTGATTCCGGCTCGGTGCTGTCCAACCCGGATTTCCAGACCTTCGCCAAATCCTTCGGCGTCGCGGCCTGGAAAGTCGCCGACGCCGCCGGCCTGCACGTGGCCCTGAAAGAAGCCCTGGCCCTCAACGCCCCGGCCCTGATCGAAGTCACCAGCGACATCGCCAAGGACTACCCCCCCTTCGAACTCTTCGCCCCGACGCGCGGCTAGGAACGACGATGAAACAGGTGCAACTCGCGGCCTACGGCATCCCCGAACAGGTGGTGCGCTGCGTCGAGGTCCCCGATCCCGGCCCCCCAGGCCCGGGCGAGGTGGTGTTCGACATCCTCGCCTTCCCGATCAACCCAGCTGATATCTCCTTCTGCAGCGGCAATTACCGCCTGCGCCCGCCTTTGCCTGCCACCCCCGGCGCCGAGTGCATCGGCCGCGTCACCGCCATCGGCGCCGGCGTCACCCACGTCAAACCCGGCGACCACGTCATCAACCTGGCACGCGAAAACTGGGCCCAACGCCGCCGCGTCAAGGCCGACGACGTCATCGCCATCCCTCCACAAATCCCGCTGCGCCAGGCCGCCATGCTGCGCATCAACCCGCCCACCGCCCAATTGCTGCTATCCGACGTCACCACCCTGCAACCCGGCGACTGGCTGATCCAGAACGTCGCCAATTCCGCCGTCGGCCGCCTGATCATCCGCCTCGCCCGCGCCCGCGGCCTGCACACCATCAACGTGGTTCGGCGTGAATCGCTGTTCCCCGAGCTCCAGGCAATGGGCGCCGATATCTGCATCACCGACGGCCCGGACCTCGCCGCCCGCGTGGCACAGGCAACCAAAGCCCCGATCAAACTCGGCATCGACGCCGTCTGCGGCGAGGCCTTGGCGCGAATTTCGTCGTGTGTCAGTGATGGCGGCGCCGTCGTCACCTACGGCGCGATGAGCGGCGCCCAGCCGACGATTGACCGCTCCGACCTGATGTTCCGCGGCCTCACCCTGTCCGGCTTCATGCTCGGCCGCTTCCTCGCCCGCCGCAGCCTGGATGAAATCCGCACCATCTTCGCCGACCTCGGCCAGCAACTGCTGGAAGGAAAGCTCGACGCCCCGGTCGCCGCAATCTACCCGATCGAACAGATCGCCGAAGCCGTGGCCCATGCCCAACGCGATGCCAAGGGCGGAAAAATCCTGGTGGCGCCGAACGGGATGATCTGAAGCAAGGCCGGGCTCCGCCC
>JANXSA010000601.1 GCA_025352915.1 Rhodospirillales bacterium
CCACCGGTTCCGGCGGCGGCGGCGGTGGCGGCACCGGCCGTGGCGTCGCAGCCGCGCGCACCAACTCCCCCTTCAACGCCGGCAGCGGCGCGGCGTTCTCCACCGCCCGCAACCCCCAGCCGGCCAACACCGGCTCGCCGCCCACCAGCCGCAAATCCGCCAGCGCCGCGCCTTCCAAGGCCGTCGCCAACAGATCGCCCAACACCCGCGTCCCGCTGCCTCGATCTGCCCGCAGCCGCGCCGCTTCCTGCTCGACTTCTTCGACCAGCACGCGCACCTGCTCCAGCGCCATGCCGCGCTGCTCCGGCGCCAGGTCATCCAGATGCGCGATCGGGCCATCCAGCGTGGTGAACCACTGGATCGACTCCGCCAGCACATTGCCCTCGGCGAACAGCCCGGCATGCCGCACCATCCCGCGCGACAGCAAATGCTGCACCACCTGGGCACGATAATCCTGCGCCACGCCATCCAGCACGCCCGCCGGGCGGCGGTGACGCCGGTCAGTTTCGCCAATCAGCCGGAGCGTGGCCATTCGCCGGCCCTCAGCGTGTCGCCGGCGCGGGCGGCGCGGGCACGGCGGGCGCGGCCGGTGCCGCAGGTACCGCAACTGGCGGTGCCGAAGCCTGCGGTGCCGCAGGCGCCGCCGGCGTCGGTGCCGCAGGAGTACACGCGTTGTCCTCGCTGCGCACCGGGATGTTGTTCTGCGCGAGAAAGGTCTGCAACGTCACCGCCGGCAGCGCATAATCGGCCCGATACGCCGTCTCCCGATCGGTGCGGATGAACGTGTTCACCCCGACAATCCGCCCGCAGCGATCCGCCAGCGGCCCGCCCGAATTGCCCCGGTTGATCGCCGCCGTATGGATCACCACCGGCGCGCCCTGCATCTGCTGCACCCCGCTGACTTCGCCCGAGGTGAAATGCGCCGCCGGCATCGCCCCGGCCTCACCCTTCAACAGCCGCTGGAAATCGTCGCCCACCCCGGTCACAAACCCCGGAAACCCCACCGCCACCACCGGCAGCAACCGGTCAGCAGTCGGCGACAGCGCCAGCGGCGGCAGGCTGCCCTCCTTCAATCGCAGCACGGCGAAATCCGGCTTGCCGAACTCATGGTTCGGCGTGCGCGCAATCACCTCGGCATCGACCGGGCGGCCAAGCTTGCGGTTGACCACATACAGCTTGCCCGGCGTGGACCCCTCAACCACATGCAGGTTGGTCACCACGATATCCGGCCCAATCGCAAACCCGCTCCCGGTCGACAACCCCTCGCCCCGATCGGTGGTCACCGGCGCCAGGATCAGCACCGTCGAATCCTCCAGCAGATCGGCAAGATTGGTCGCCTGCCCAGCCCCCGGTGCCGCCGCCTGCCCAGGTGCTGCCGGTGGACGCAGCACTGGCTGCTGGTCCGGCGCCGGCGGCAGGGCAGGGACCGGCGACATCCGCGGTGCCACCTCGCCCTGGCGCAGCGGTGCTGCTGGCAGCGGTCCATCCGGCGCCACGCAGATATCGCCCCGCAACCCGGCTTCCAACTGCGCCAGGCGGCGGCGCAAGCCGTCATTCACCCCCTCCTGGATGCGCTTCAGATCGGCATCGAAAGACGGATCGCGCGCCACTGGCGCCGTGGCCGCGATCTGCCGCGACAACTGCACCCAGCCATAATAATACCCCGCCGCCAGCGCCACGGCGGACGCCAGCAGCACGATCAGCGTGGCCCCCAGGATCGCCGTCGCCGCACTCATCGGCCGCCGCCACCCATCGGGCGGTGCCGAAGGCGGCCCAGCCGGCGACCCGGTCGGCGGCATCGGTGGCGGCGCACCACCGCCACCACTCCCGGCGGCGACGCCAACGGCCGCGGCCGCCACCGCCGCCGTCGCCACGGCTGGCGCAATCGGCGGCAGCGGCGGGCGCGAACTCGCCCAGGGATTGGCACCCCCAGGCACCAGGTCGCGGAACACCCCGGCGAAATGCGTGGCCAGCCGGGCCGGGTCTTCGCCCACATTCGCCGGCACGATGCCCCAGTTCACCAGCACCGGCGCCTCGCCGGTCCACAGGATATCCGCCTGCCCCGACAGCGTCAGCGCCGCGCGCAACAGCGGTCCCGCCTCGGCATCGCCAAACAGCGGCACCAGGTCGGCCAGCCGCCCGCGCAGCGCATTCTCCGCCGCCAATCGCTGCGACGTCGGCAGCGTCTCGAACGCCACGGGATCCTCGCCCGCCTTGGCATACCACGACACCCGCGTGATCGGCTGGCCCTCCTTGGCGTCCGGCCACGGCTCGGCAAACATCTCCGCCGCCCGCGGCGCCCGCTCGCCCAGCAGCTTCACCAGCCGCTCATGCTGCAGGATCGCCGGCTGCCCCTCCACCTGGAGCAGCGTGCGGTCAGTCAAGCTCGATCCGAGCAGAAGGCGTGAACCGGACATCGCAAGGCTCCCTGAAGGCATCGTTTAGGCGTGGACGGCGGCGCGTGATGACATCACGGCAGGATCGGCGGCCGGCGTGGTGCCGGCGGTGGCGGCGGCGGGGTGGGCGCGGGCGGTGTCACCCCCGGCAGGTCGATCTGCTGCGGCGCGCCAAAGCGGATATTATCCACCCCGAACCCCGCCGGCTCGTTGCCCACCAGGTGAAATTCCAGTCCGGCGATGCGCGGCGCCAGGTCCTTGGTCGCCAGCCCCAGGAACTCGAACCCGGTGCCGCGATTGACGGTCCGGCCGAGAACCTTGCCCTGCCGGTCATACACGGTGATCGCCACCCCGCCGCGGCCGTCGAACCAGCCACCCTGCAAGCCGACGGCGGCAAGGTCGCGGTCGAACCAGATCGCAATCGGCCCGTTCCAGCGCGGCGTCCCGCCAAGCTCCGGCGATTGCGACCCCGCCACCCCGGTATTGTCCATCGTCGCCACTTGCGGCGAGGCCATGTCCAGCGTCAACGGCGCGCTCGGCGAACCCGACAGACACCCGCTGACCGGCGCCCCCGCCGGACATTCGCTGGCCACCCCCAGCCGGCGGCCACGAAAAAACCCGGCAAACCGCACCGTCGGGCTCTCCGCCCCGCCGCGATACAGCGATGGCGGATACACCGGATTGACCGTGCCCAGCGCCACTTCGCTGAAGGTGATCCGCCCCGCCCCGGCCTTGAACTGCCGTTCCTCGATGCGCACCACGGCGTCCTGCGCCCGCGCGCCGCCCACCCCGGCAAACAGGCCCAACAGCGCCAGCACGATGGCCGAGAGCAGGTGCATCCGCACATCCCGTGATGGTTGCAACAAGGCGTTAATATTATTTCATAAGTTCGCCCGCGTGAAGGCTCCCTGGCACGCCGGCGCGTCGGCTCGCGCTTCGGTGATCGCCCGCTGGTTCAGCGCGCGAGGTCGACAATCGCCTGCACCAGCGCACCCGGCGCCTCATGCGGCAGGAAATGGCCAATCCGGTCCAGCACCCGGCGCTCATATCCCGCGGTGAAACGCCGCGCATGCGGGTCGGGGAAACGCGGCACCCCCACCCCATCGGCCGCCCCCTCCAGGTTGATCGCCGGCACCGCAATCGCCGGCCCCACGGCCAGCGCCGCCTCGATCGCCGCCAGCGCGGGATCGCCCGGCGCCGCATTGTGCCGGTGGCGATAGGAGTGGATCACCACCTCGACATAGTCCGCATTGTCCCACGCCGCCGCCACGCGATCGAACACCGCATCATCGAAACGCCAGTTCGGCGACCAGAGCTGCCATAACAGCCGGCCAATCTCGCGCCGGTTCTCCACCAGCCCCGCCCGCCCGCGCTCGGTGTGGAAATACCATTGATACCAATAGGCCAGCTCCGCCAGCGCCGCCGCCGGCCGCCCCGCCGAGGCCAGATGCTGGATATTGTAGCCGCCAATGGTGACCAGCCCGCGCACCCGCTCGGGCCACAACGCCGCCACCACGCAGGCCGCCCGCCCGCCCCAGTCATATCCCGCCAGCATCGCCGTCCGGATATCCAGCGCATCGAGGAAATCGCGCAAATCCGCCCCCAGCGCCGCCTGCTCGCCCGATCGTGGCGTGGCGGCATCCAGGAACCGCGTCGCGCCATAGCCGCGCAGCCACGGCACCAGCACCCGCCACCCTTGTGCCGCCAGCATCGGTGCTGCGGCGTCATAGGCATGCACATCATCGGGAAACCCGTGCAACAGCACCACCGGCGCCCCCCCCGCAGGCCCGCTTTCCAGATAGCCGACCTCCAGCGATGGCGTGCGGACTGTCTTCACCGATCCCACGCCAGCCTCACCCCGCCGTCGCCTGCTGCTTCAGCGCGTCGATCAGCGCCTGCACATTGTTGCCGTTGCGCGCGAGATAAGCGGAATAATCGCTGCGCTGGGTCAGCCGCAGGCTGGTGCCCTCGGCGATCACATCAATCACCTTCGGCGCCCCCTCGGCCTCCACCACCCAGTCCACCTTGTTCGGCGCATTGCCCGGCCGGTTGAGCACGCTGGCCACCGCGATGTCGCCCTCGCGCTTGACCGCGCGCCCCAGCGTATAGGTCACGCCCTGGTACTCGCCCACCTTCTCGCTGATGTTCTTGATCAGCACCCGGCGGAACAACTGCGTGTAGTCCGCCTGCTGCTGCGGCGTCGCGGTGCGCCAGAACCGGCCCAGGCAGAAGCGTGCAACCGCGTCCAAATCCACCCGCGCCTCGACCACCCCGGCCAGCGCGCCGCGCTTCTCCGCCGCCGTCTGGCTGCCATTGGCAATCGCCAACAGCTCTCTCAACAGCTGGTCGACAAACGCCGCGGCGCTGTCGGGATCGGCGGCCACGGCGGGGCGCACCTGCGACAACGCGAACAGCGCGGGAGCGGCGGCGAGAAACCGGCGGCGAGTGGTCATCGGCATGTCCTCCTGGCTGGACGCGGCATCCCGGTCCGACGGCCGCGATACTGGCGCGGCATCCGGGCACAGATCAGGCGCCGCATTGACCAAAACAAGGCAGGCTTTGGCAAGCCTTGTCTTGCGGTCCAGCCTAGCGCCGCTTCGCCGCCGTGCCGCGATCATCGGCGATCACCTCATCAATCGTCGCCTTTCGATTCTGCCGGTGCAGGCTGCGCAGCGTCGCATACGGATCCAGCGCCTGCGCCTTCAGCTTATCCACCTCATCGATATAGCGCGACCGCGTATCCACCGCATCGCTGCCGGAGCGCGCATAGCCCAGCGCCTTCACCGTGCTGCCCTGGCCAATCCAGGTGAACGGATCCAGCGCCATGTCCGCCCCCCGCCCGGCAGCATCGCGCGGGTTCGACGGCCCGAACAGCGGCAGCATCAGATACGGCCCCCCATCAAACAAGCCCCATACCGCCAGCGTCATGCCGAAATCGCTGGAATGCTGCGGATAGCCCATCCCGGTCGCCACATCGAACAGCCCGGCCACCCCCAACGTGGAATTGATCACCAGGCGCATCAACGTATCGCCCGCCCGCTTCGGCTTGCCCTGCATCATGTCATTGGCCAGCACCACCGGGGCGGCCAGATTATCCAATACGTTACGCACCCCCTGGCGGGCGGGGTCCGGCACCACCGCGCGATACGCCAGCGCCAGCGGCCGCAGGATCACCACGTCGATGCCGTCATTGATCTCGTAGACCGCCCGGTTCAGCGGCTCCAACGGATCATTCGTCGCCTTGAAATCGGCCACCGCCTCGGCGTCCGACGCATCCGGTGCGGTGGCACAGGCCCCCAGCAGCATCGTCGCCATCAACGGCAGGATCAGCAAGGCGGTTCGAAAGGGCGCGCGCATCAAGGTCCTCAACTTCGGCAGACGGCAAATGACGGCCAGACATACGCCGTGCCGCCCCCCCATGGGAAGCATCGCAATTGGACGTGGCCCGCCTGATCGGCACGGGAAGCCCCAATGGCGCAATTGTCATCACCAAATCGATATCAGCGGCTGCACCAGACCCTTGAACGGCGGGACGTAATCACATAAAGATATCCTTATGACCGATAAATCCCAGTCCTCGCCCCTGGCCCGCTGGCTCACCGGCCCCCGCTTCGCCGGCGTGCCCACCCGCACGGCCGACTTCGCCCCGCCCGCCTTGTCCTTCGAATTCTTCCCGCCGCGCACCGACGCCCTGGAAACCCAGCTCTGGGCCTGCATCCGCCGCCTCGAACCCCTGGCCCCGCGCTTCGTCTCCGTAACCTACGGCGCCGGCGGCACCACCCAGGCGCGCACCCACGCCACCGTCGCGCGCATCGTCACCGACACCACCCTGACCCCCGCCGCCCACCTCACCTGCGTCGGCGCCAGCCGCGGCGAGGTCGACGACGTCGCCCGCCAGTACTGGGACGCCGGCATCCGCCACATCGTCGCCCTGCGCGGCGACGTCCCCGGCGGCGCCGCCTACCAACCCCACCCCGACGGCTACGCCTACGCCGCCGACCTGGTCGCCGGCCTGAAGAAAATCGCCGATTTCGAAATCTCCGTCGCCGCCTACCCCGAAATCCACCCCACCGCCGCCAGCCCGCTCGCCGACCTGGACAACCTCAAGCGCAAGCTCGACGCCGGCGCCACCCGCGCCATCACCAACTACTTCTTCGACAACACCACCTTTCTGCGCTTCCTCGACCTCGCGCTGGCCGCCGGCATCACCGCCCCCATCGTCCCCGGCATCATGCCGGTCTCCAACTACGCCCAGATCGTCAAGTTCTCGGCCATCTCCGGCGTCCGCGTCCCTGACTGGCTCGGCCAGTTCTTCGAAGGCGTCGAGGACGAAATGGAAACCCGCCGCATGATCGCCGCCGTCGTCGCCGCCGAACAGGTCCGCACCCTGCAAGCCAACGGCATCGACGAATTCCATTTCTACACCCTCAACCGCCCGGAACTTACCTACGCCATCGCCCATATCCTCGGCGTTCGGCCGCGGCCGGCAGGGTAGGTAAGGCCAAGGGCTTTGCCCCTGGACCCCAGCAGGGGTCCGAGACCCCTGCACCCTCAACCATAGGCGATCAAAC
>JANXSA010000606.1 GCA_025352915.1 Rhodospirillales bacterium
TCAGGCCCCAGCGGGTCGAGGGCAGAGCCCTCGCCTTGCTTGCCTACCCCACCGTCCGGCGCGGGTCGAACGCGTCCCGCACTGCCTCACCAATGAAGATCAGCATGGTCAGCAGGCTGCCGAGGACGAGGAAGGCGGTGATTCCGAGCCAGGGGGCTTGGAGGTTGTTCTTGCCTTGGCTGACCAGTTCGCCGAGCGAGGGCGAGCCTGGGGGAAGGCCGAAGCCGAGGAAGTCGAGGCTGGCCAGGATGGTGACCGAGCCGGAGAGGGTGAAGGGCAGGAAGGTCAGGGTGGCGACCATGGCGTTCGGCAGGATGTGGCGCACCATCACCATCAGGTCAGAGACGCCGAGGGCGCGGGCGGCGCGGACGTAATCGAGGTTGCGGCCGCGCAGGAACTCGGCGCGGACCACGCCGGTGAGGCTCATCCAGCTGAACAGCAGCAGGAAGACCAGCAGGATGGTGAAACTGGGGGTGATGATGCTGGCCAGGATGATGAGCAGATAGAGTTGGGGCATGCCGGACCAGATTTCGATGAAGCGCTGGAACAGCAGGTCGGTCAGGCCGCCGCGATAGCCCTGGATGGCGCCGGCGGCGATGCCCACGGCGGAGGAGACGGCGGTCAGGGTGAATCCGAACAGGACGGAGAGGCGGAAGCCGTAGATGACGCGGGCGAGCACGTCGCGGGCCTGGTCGTCGGTGCCGAGCAGGTTGTTGCTGCTGGGCGGCGCGGGGGCGGGGACGGGGAGGTTCTTGACCACGCTGCGGTGGCTGTAGGGGATCGGCGGCCAGAGCATCCAGCCCTTTTCGGCGATCAGGCCGGCCAGCATGGGGTCGGAGTAGTCGGCGCTGGTGGGCAGGAGGTCCGGCGCGAAATCCTCCTCGGCGTAGTCGGCCAGGACCGGAGAGAACCACTTACCGTCGTAGCGGATCAGCAGCGGACGGTCGTTGGCGATGAACTCGGCGAACAGGCTGAGGGTGAACAGGGACAGGAAGAGCACCAGCGACCAACTGCCGCGGCGGTTGGCGCGGAAGGCGGCGAGGCGGCGGCGGGTGACCGGGGAAAGCGTCAACCGCGCGCCTCGAAATCAATGCGTGGGTCAACCACCGTGTACATCACGTCGCCGATGATGTGCATGACCAGGCCGAGCAGGGTGAAGATGTAGAGCGTGCCGAACATCACCGGATAATCCCGCCGGATGGCGGACTCGAAGCCGAGCAGGCCGAGACCGTCGAGCGAAAAGACGATCTCCACCAGCAGCGCCGACGAGAACAGGATGCCGATGAAGGCGGCCGGGAAGCCGGCGACGATCAGCAGCATGGCATTTCGAAAAACGTGGCGATACAGCACGCGCCGCTCGCTCGCGCCCTTGGCCCGCGCGGTGACGACGTATTGCTTGCGGATTTCCTCCAGGAACGAGTTCTTGGTCAGCATGGTCAGCCCGGCAAACCCGCCGATCACCAGCGCGGTGGTGGGCAGGATCATGTGCCAGAGATAGTCGAGCGCGCGGGCGGGCCATGACCAGGCTTCCGAGCCGGCGCTCGCCAAGCCGCGCAGCGGGAACCATGTCAGAAAGCTGCCGCCGGCGAACAGCACCACCAGCAGGATGGCGAACAGAAAGCCCGGCACCGCGTAGCCCACCAATACCGCAGCCGAGGTCGCGACGTCGAAGCGGCTGCCGTGGCGTACCGCCTTGGCGATGCCGAGCGGAATCGAGATCAGGTAGATCAGCAAGGTCGACCACAACCCGATCGAGATCGACACCGGCAATTTTTGACCCACCAAGGCGAGCACCGTCTGGTCGCGAAAGAAGCTGCGGCCGAAATCAAAGCTGAGATAGTCGCCGATCATTTTCACGAAACGCTCATGCGCCGGCTTGTCGAAGCCGAACATGCGGTTGATGTCCGCCACCACCGCCGGGTCCAACCCGCGTGCGCCACGATACGTGCCGTCATTCGGCGCCGCCGCCATCGCATCCGCACCGCTGCCGGTAATGCGCATCGTGGCGTCGCCGCCCTTGCCCTTGATGTCGGAAATCATCTGCTCCACCGGGCCGCCCGGCGCGAACTGAACCACCACGAAATTGATCGAGATGATGCCGAACAACGTCGGGATCACCAGCAACAGCCGGCGCAGGATGTAGGCGGTCATCCGAGGTGGCCGGTAGGGAGCAAGGCCAGGGGCTTTGCCCCTGGACCCCAGCAGGGGTCCGAGACCCCTGCACCCTCAACCATAAAGCGCCTTCGGCAAGGG
>JANXSA010000621.1 GCA_025352915.1 Rhodospirillales bacterium
CTGGACGACGTCGCGCCGTGCCCGGCCGTCCAGGGCCGCCACCAGCCCCACGCCGCACGCGTCGTGCTCCTGCGATGCGGCATAGGTGCCGGCCAGGCGCGCGGCGTTTTCGTGCCATTCCCGCACGAAAACGTGACCGGAAACGGCCGGTTCGGCGGGCTGGGACATGGGGTGGCTCCTGGGCTTTAGCCGGCGGACATCGGCGCGTGCCTTACGGGACGAACTTCAACCCGCGCTTGGTGAACTCGTCGGCGTGCTTCGCCTGCGAGGCGGTGTAGACCTTCTGGGCCCAGGCCTGGCCGGCCTGGTTGATGACGTTGTTGAGCTGCGGAATGGTGCGCAGCAGCTTGTCGCCCAGCGGGGTGTTGTAGAAGGTGCGCAGGTTGCGCAGCTCCTCGGCGGTGAAGGCGCCGGCCCAGGCTTCGACGATTGCGGCTTGCAGGGTGCCGGCGTCGCCGACGAAATCGGGCATCAGCAGGTCGTCGACCACGCCGATCATGTCCTGCGGAGTCTTGCCGTTGGCCTGGGCAATGTTGACGATGATGGCGGTGCGCAGGGTGTTGATGATGCCGCGCACCTGGGCTTCCCAGTCGAGCTTTTGGCCCAGCGCGCGGGCTTCGCGCCGGTTCGCCTCGCTGACGACCGGGGCGGGCTGAGCCGGTGCTGCACTCGGGGCCGGTGCGGGAGCGGGTGCCGGCGTGGGAGTGTTCTGCCCCCAGGCGGTGCCGGCAGTCAGAACGCCCGCCAGCAGCATAGCGCCGGCGATCGGCCGATAGGTGGTTTTCATCTCAACGCCCCTTTAGAATTTCAAACCCCGGGCACGCAGCTCATCCGCGTGGCGGTCGACCGAATCCTGGAACACTCGCTGTCCCCACGCCAGCCCCGCCTGTTCGCCCTGTGCACGGGCGATCGGCTGGGTGCGCAGCAGTTTCTGCCCCAGCGACGTGACGAAAAAGGCGCGCAATGCCTTGAGATCGGTGATGGTGAAGTTCAGCGCATAGGGTTCGACCATCTCCGCCACCAGCTCGGTGCCGCGGGCGCGGAAGTTGGGCATCAGGATGTCGTCGACAATCGCGGCGGCCTCGGCTTCGGGCAACTCAGCGGTGCGCATGGTCGCCGCGATGATCTCCGCCCGCATCCGCGCGATCAGCGCCTCAGTCTGGCGCGGAATATCCAGCATCTCGGCCAGGGCGCGCGCCTCGCGGCGGTTTTCCTCCAGCGCCGAGGTGGTGCCGCGGGTGCTCTGGGCCACCGCGGCACCGGCCACGACGGCACCGGCCACCGCGGCGGCGATCAGCAAGGCGAGAACAGTGCGCATCTCAGGCCGCCACCTTGCTGGATTGTTGCATCTGGGCGTGCATCGCAGCCGCTGCGTCCCGGCCATCGCGGATCGCCCAGACCACCAGCGAGGCGCCGCGCACGATGTCGCCGGCGGCATACACACCCGGCAGGCTGGTCATGAAGCTGTGGCGGTCAATCGTCAGGGTGCCATGCCGGGAAACCTTGAGCGCGGGCTCGCCAAAGGCACCGGGAAGGTCCTCGGGGTCGAAACCCAGCGCCTTGATCACCAGGTCGGCCGGGACAGTGAAGGCGCTGCCGGCAATCGGTTCCACCGTCTGGCGGCCGGCGGCGTCGGGCTGGCCGAGATGCATGCGATGGGCGCGCACGCCGGTGACGCTGGTGTCGCCGAGGAAGGCTTCGGGGGCGGCGAGCCATTGGAACTGGACGCCTTCTTCCTCGGCGTTCTTCACTTCACGCAACGAACCCGGCATGTTGGCGCGGTCGCGGCGATACAGGCAGGTGACCGAGGCGGCACCCTGGCGCACCGCGGTGCGAACGCAATCCATCGCCGTGTCGCCGCCGCCGACCACCACGACCCGTTTGCCGTGGGCATCCAGCTTGCCGTTGACGAAGTCGGTCACGGTGTCGCCGAGCCCCGCGCGGCTCGACGCGGTGAGGTAGTCGAGTGCGGCGACGATGCCCAGCAGCCCGGCGCCGGGGGCGCCGATGTCGCGCGACCGGTAGACGCCGGTGGCGATCAGCACGGCGTCATGGCGCGCGCGCAGCTCCTGGAAGGTGATGTCGTGGCCGATGGCGCAGTTGAGATGGAATTGGATGCCGCCTTCCTCCATCAGCTTCCAGCGGCGCAGGACGACCGGTTTTTCCAGCTTGAAGCCGGGAATGCCATAGATCATCAGGCCACCGGCGCGGTCATAGCGGTCGTAGACATGGACCTGGTAGCCGCGTTTTCGAAGCTGCTCCGCCGCCGCGAGGCCGCCGGGGCCGGCACCGATGATGCCGACGGACTGCCGGCGCTCCTGGCGCGGCTTGATCGGCTTGACCCAGCCCTGTTCGAAGGCATTGTCGGTGATGAAGCGTTCGACCGCGCCGATGGTCACGCTGTCGAAGCCCTTCTCGATCACGCAATTGCCCTCGCACAGGCGGTCCTGGGGACAGATGCGGCCGCAGATTTCCGGGAAATTGTTGGTGGCGGCGCTGATCTCGTAGGCCTCGTCCAGCCGGCCTTCCGCCGCCAGCTTGAGCCAGTCGGGGATGTTGTTGGCAAGCGGGCAATGCGCCTGACAGAACGGAACGCCGCACTGGCTGCACCGGCTGGCCTGAACGGCCGCGGCGGCCGGGGCGTATTCGGCGTAGATTTCCTCGAAGTCCTGCCGGCGCAGATCTGCGGCGCGCTTGGGCGGTGTTTGCTGGGCGACGGTGACAAACTGCAGCATGCGGTCGGGCATCGGACAGCTCCGGGCGGATCAGGGCAGCCGCACCATACGCGATCCCCGCCGGCTTGGCGAGTCACATAAGGCAGTAATACTGCCTTTTATTCGTTTATTTTCAGGAGACGGAAAGCGAAATTCCGCTCAAAATTCAAAAATCAGGCCGAATCGGGTGCATTCTCGCGCTCACTTAGGTGCGACGAACCGCGCCCGACCGGTAGCGCGCAAGATAGCCCGGCACCACCTGCTCGACCGCAAGCGGGGTGATGCCGAGTTCCGCCAGACCGGCCGCGCCTTCCGTCAAAATATTGTCGCGTCGCAGCAACAGCAATTGATCGCGGGTCAACGGCTTGCCAGGAATGAACTCCATCAGGCGCGCCTGTATCGTGGCCAACCGGTCCGGCATCACGAACATCGGCCGGCGGTGGCCGGATTGCGCCATGATCCAGGTCACCAGTTCGCGCATCGACCAGATCTTCGGCCCGCCGAGTTCGAAGGTCTTGCCTGCTGCGTCGGCGCGGGTCAGTCCGGCCATCACCGCATCAGCGACGTCGCCGACATGCACCGGCTGGAACCTGGTATTCGGCGCGAAGACAGGCATCACCGGCAGATACTGCGCCAGCGTGGCAAACCGGTTGAAGAATGCATCCTCGGGGCCGAACACTACCGAGGGACGCAGGATGGTGGCGGCGGGGAATGCGGCGCGCACCGCGGTCTCACCTGCCGCCTTGCTCTGGGCATAGAGGCTCGGGCTGGCGGCGTCGGCGCCAAGGGCGGAGAGATGGACCAGCCGGGCCACGCCGGCCGTGGCAGCAGCGCGCGCGACGGTGGCGGCGCCCTGGTGATGGACGCGGTCGAAATCGCCGGGACGGTTCTCGCTGAGGATGCCGACGAGGTTCACCACGCAGTCAGCGCCCTCAACCGCGCGGGCAACCGCGGCGGTGTCGCCGACCGGGGCGTGCAGCGGCACAACCTGGCCGATGCTGCCCAGCGGCTTGAGCGCCAGCGCCAGCTCGGTGTCGCGCACCGCGACGCGCACGGCATGGCCGGCCGCAACCAGGCGCTTGACCACATGGCGACCGATGAAGCCGGTGCCGCCGAACACTGTGGCGATGCCGTGTCCCAGCCCTACTCGGTCGTTCATGCTGCGCTCCCGTGCGTGTCGGCCCTTGATATGGCGCCTGGGCCGCGGGCTCAAGCATGCGCCGGCGATCGAGCAGCGCACAGAAATCTTGGCGCGCGGCGGGGCGGGCAGTTGACGGCGGGGCGGGTGGGGGTTACATCGCCCGCCCACCGTCCGATCCGCTCCTCGGCCCGGTGACTGGATGCCCAGGTGGCGGAATTGGTAGACGCGCAGGTTTCAGGTACCTGTGGCCGTAAGGTCGTGAAGGTTCGAGTCCTTTCCTGGGCACCACTCTATTCGCGGCGGCAAACGCCGCCGGGGGTTTGACCGTTCGGTTTGGCCCGTCACGGCGATCCATATTTGTTGGCGGACCCCCTCGATGGCGGAGACCGTTCAGTTCATGGCCAATGCCACGATCCATTTGCACCGGCATGATCTGCCGGAAGGCCTCGTGCTCGGACCCGTGCTGGCGGTTGATACCGAGGCGATGGGGCTCGATTCGCGGCGCGATCGGCTGTGCCTGGTGCAGATGTCGTCCGGCGACGGTGTGGTCCACCTGGTGCAGATCGTGCCGCCGGTGCTCGGCGGGCGCGGGGCGGATTGCCCCAACTTGAAGCACGTGCTGTCCGACCTCGGCACGGTCAAGCTGATGCATTTCGCGCGTTTCGACGTCGGGCTGTTGCAGCACGCGCTGGGCATTCGCGTGGCGCCGGTGCGCTGCACCAAGATCGCCGCCAAGCTGGTACGGACCTATACCGACCGGCACGGGCTGAAGGATCTGTGCCGCGAGTTGCTCGGCATCGACCTGTCCAAGCAGCAACAGACATCGGATTGGGGTGCTGCGGAGCTGAGCGCCGAGCAGATGGCCTATGCGGCGTCGGATGTGCTGCATCTGCACGCCCTGTGGGGCAAGCTGGAGGCGCTGCTGGAGCGCGAGGGCCGGCGCGCGCTGGCGCAGGCATGCTTCGACTTCCTGCCGGCGCGCGGGCAACTGGACGTGCTGGGCTGGGATGCGCCGGATATCTTCGCGCATTGAGGCATCGCGCGATTGGGCAGGCAAGCAAGCCTCCGGCGGCAAAGGGCCGGCGGCCCTTTGATCCCATGACTTTGTATACGTGATGGGTGTTGATCTACCGGTATCAATGCCTTTGCACCGTGGTCCGCCGAACCAGTGGCCTAAACCAATGGGATCAAAG
>JANXSA010000622.1 GCA_025352915.1 Rhodospirillales bacterium
CTTTGATCCCATTGACTAAGCTCTCAGCCCTCCGTACCACCACCCTAATGGATGGGGATCAAAGGGCCCCCGGCCCTTTGCCGCCGGAGGCTTGCTTCCTCCCCCGGTTGCCCTGCACGAAATATCGCTTCATGTTACCCAGCGCGGCAAAGCGCGGTAACCCGACTACCCGATTCGCACCCGTGGCGAACGGCCGCTCTCAGAGGATGATGCGATGAAGTTCAAGGTCGATCGCGCGACCCTGCTCAAGGCCCTTGCCCACGTGCAGAGCGTCGTCGAGCGGCGCAATACGATCCCGATCCTGGCGAACGTGATGATTGCGGTGCGCGACGGCAAGCTGACGCTGACCGCCACCGACATGGAAATCGCCATCGTCGAGGACGTGACCGCCGACAGTTCGCGCAATGGCGCCTGCACCGCGCCGGCCGCCACGCTGTACGAGATCGTCCGCAAGCTGCCCGATGGCGCCTTGGTCGAGCTGGATTGTCCCGGCGGCGATGCACCCTTGGCGCTGCGCGCGGGCCGCTATGCCACCTCGCTGGTGGTGCTGCCGACCGACGATTTCCCCTCGATGACCGCCGGCACCCTGCCGCATAAATTCGCGCTGCCGGCCCAGACGCTGCGCAGCCTGATCGACCGCACCCGCTTTGCCATCTCCACCGAGGAGACGCGCTACTATCTGAACGGCATCTACATCCACCAGACCGAGGCCGACGGGGTAAAGGTGCTGCGCGCGGTCGCCACCGACGGGCATCGCCTGGCCCGGGTGGAAGAACCGCTTCCGGAAGGCGCCGGCTCGATGCCCGGCGTGATCGTGCCGCGCAAGACGGTGGGCGAGTTCCGCAAGCTGCTGGACGAGGTCACCGGCGATGTCGAGATCGCCCTGTCCGACACCCGCATCCAGTTCCATGTCGGCACCGTGACCCTGACCAGCAAGCTGATCGACGGCACTTTCCCGGAATACGAGCGGGTGATCCCGCGCGACAACGACAAGATCCTGCGCGTCGGCCGGCAGGATTTCGCCGAAGCCGTAGCCCGGGTGGCCGCCATCTCGTCGGAGCGCTCGCGCCCGGTGAAGATGTCACTCGCCCGCGACCTGCTGGTGCTGTCCGCCTCCAGCCCGGAACAGGGCACCGCGAGCGAGGAGCTAGACGGCGACCGGGTCAAATACGAGGCTGGCCCGCTGGAGATCGGCTTTCAGGCGCGCTACCTGAACGACATCACCGACCAGATCAGCAATATCGTCGAATTCCGCTTCTCCGACGGCGCCGCCCCCACCGTGGTGCTGGACAGCGCCGATGCCAGCGCGCTGTACGTGCTGATGCCGATGCGGGTCTGATCCCGCACCCGCCATGCCGGGCATGCCGCGGCTGCTGCTGACCCGGCTGTCGCTGAGCGGATTTCGCAACTATACCGGCCTGACATGGCTGCCACAGGGCCGGATCTCCGTCCTGTTCGGCCCGAACGGCAGCGGCAAGACCAACCTGCTGGAGGCGATCTCCCTGCTGGTCCCCGGGCGCGGCCTGCGCAGCGCCCGCATCGCCGATGTGCAACGCGTCGGCGAGACCGCCTGGGCCGTCGCCGCCCGGTTCGACACCCCGGCCGGCCCGATGGATGTCGGCACCGGCACCCCCCCGGAAGGCCGCGGCGAGCGTCGCGCCTTCCGCCTCGACGGTGCCCCACCACGCAGCCAGGCCGAAGTTGCCACCCGCCTCGCCGCGGTCTGGCTGACCCCGCAGATGGACCGGCTGTTCCAGGAAGCCGCCAGCGGTCGCCGCCGCTTCCTCGACCGGCTGGTCTACGCCCTGGAACCCGGCCATGCCCGCGAGATCGCCGCCCACGACACCGCGATGGCCGGGCGCAACCGCCTGCTGGCCGAGGGCCGCCGCGACCCCGCCTGGCTCGGCGGCCTCGAAGATGCCATCGCGCGCCATGCCGTGGCCGCCGCCGCCGCACGCATGGACGTCGTCGCCCGGCTGAATGCCGCCCCACCCGCCGGCGCCTTTCCCGCCGCGCGCCTGACCCTCGCCTGCCCGATCACCGCCCGGCTGGCCAGCGAACCCGCGCTGGCCGTGGAGGACTGGCTACGCGAAAACCTCGCCGCCAGCCGCGCCAGCGACGCCGCCCAGGGCTCGGCATCCCTCGGCGCCCATCGCAGCGACATGGGCCTGGCGGATGCCGCAACCGGCTTGCCGGCGGCCCTGGCCAGCACCGGGCAGCAAAAGGCGCTGCTGATCGGCATTATTCTCGCCCATGCCGGGCTGCTCGCCGCCGCCCGCGGCTTCGCGCCGCTGCTGCTGCTGGACGAACCCACCGTCCACCTCGACCCCGACCGCCGCGCCGCCCTGTTCGACGCGCTGCTTCGCCTGCCGGCCCAGGTTTTTCTCACTGGCACCGACAAGGCAAGCTTCGCGCCATTGGCCGCCGATGCCGAAATGCTGCGCACCACCGGCGAGGGGCTGGAGGAAGACAAGGAAGCCTCCGGCGGCAAGGGGCCGAGGGCCCCTTGACCCCCATGACTTTGCACCCGGATTCCACTCCACAAGCCGTTCTTATGGATGGGGTCAAGGGGCCCCCGGCCCCTTGCTGCCGGAGGCTTGCTTACTGGCCAAACCCAAGGAAATCCATTATGTTGGCGACATTCCCATGACACCCTGGAGCACCAAGTCGGCATGAGTGACAACGCCGCGCCGAAGCCCGACGCCGCCGCCCCGGATGGGGACGCCTACAACGCCGAATCCATCTCGGTCCTGCGCGGCCTGGACGCCGTCCGCAAGCGCCCGGGCATGTATATCGGCGACACCGATGACGGCTCCGGCCTGCATCACATGGCCTTCGAGATCATCGACAACGCGGTCGACGAGGCCCAGGCGGGTTTCGCCGATCATGTCTCGCTGACCCTGAACGGCGACGGCAGCGTCACCGTGCGCGATAACGGCCGCGGGATTCCGACGGATATTCATTCGGAGGAGGGCGTTTCTGCCGCCGAAGTCGTGCTCACCCGCCTGCATGCCGGCGGTAAGTTCAACCAGAACTCCTACAAGGTCTCCGGCGGCCTGCATGGCGTCGGCGCCGCTGTCGTGAACGCCCTGTCGGAATGGATGGAAGTGCGCATCTGGCGCAACGGCACGGAGCATGTCATCCGCTTCGGCCATGGCGATGCCGAGGCGCCGCTCTCGATCGTCGGCCCGTCCAGCAGCCCAACCGGCACCGAGGTGACCTTCAAGCCCTCCACCGGCACCTTCACCAAGGTCGAGTTCGAATACGCCGTGCTGGAACGCCGTCTGCGCGAACTGGCCTTCCTCAATTCCGGCCTGACCATCGTGCTGCGCGACGAGCGCCACCCGGAGCCGGTTGAGAGCAAATTCTACTACGAAGGCGGCTTGGTCGCCTTCGTCGAGTGGCTCGACCGCGCCAAGACCCCGGTCTTCACGCCGCCGATCAGCGTGACCGCGCGCGAGGGCGCCCCCGGCGTGAACATGGCCGACATCCGCGTCGAATTCGCGCTCACCTGGAACGACAGCTTCCACGAGACCATGCTGTGCTTCACCAACAACATCCCGCAGCGTGACGGCGGCGCCCATCTGGCCGGCTTCCGCCAGGCGATGACCCGGGTGGTGACCAAATACGCCGAGGGCATGGGCAAAAAGGATTCGCTGGCCCTGGTCGGCGACGACATGCGCGAGGGCATGACCGCGGTGCTGTCGGTCAAGGTGCCCGACCCGAAATTCTCCTCGCAGACCAAGGAAAAACTGGTCAGCTCGGAGGTGCAGCCGGTGGTCCACGTGACCGTCGCCGACGCTGTCGGCCATTGGTTCGAGACCCATCCGAAGGAAGCCGAGTCGCCCTCGACGATGAAGATCTCGCACT
>JANXSA010000628.1 GCA_025352915.1 Rhodospirillales bacterium
GATATCTGCCCCAACCACGTCCTCGAATACCCGGACCCCAACGTCCTGGTCTGCCGCAACCTCAAGATCCTCCCGGTCGAAATCGTCGTCCGCGACTACCTCGCCGGCACCACCTCCACCTCGATCCTGTCGATGTACAAAGCCGGCCGCCGCGAAATGTACGGCCACAGCTTCCCCGACGGCCTGACCCCCAACCAGAAACTCCCGCAAACCATCATCACCCCCACCTCCAAAGCCCCCAGCAGCAACGAGGGCGACGCCGGCCACGACGAAGAACTAACCCCCGCCGAGATCATCGAAACCAACCTGCTCACCCCGGCCCAATGGTCGGATGTCAGCGCCAAAGCCCTCGCCCTCTTCGCCCGCGGCCGAGACATCGCCGCCGCCCGAGGCCTCATCCTCGTCGACACCAAATACGAATTCGGCCTCGCCCCGGACGGCGAAATCATCCTCGCCGACGAAATCCACACCCCGGATTCCAGCCGCTACTGGTTCGCCGAATCATACCCCGCCCGCCTCGCTTCCGGCTCCGCCCCGCAAAGCTTCGACAAGGACTTCATCCGCGCCTGGGTCGTCGCCCGCTGCGATCCCTACAAGGACCAAATTCCCGAAATCCCCCCCGAAATCACCCTCCAAGCCGCCCAGATCTACATCAGCGTCTTCGAAACCATCACCGGCACACCCTTCCCCCTCCCAGACCCCACCCAACCCGTCCTAACCCGCATCCGCCACAACCTGGCCCGCTTCACCTGACCAGCAAGAATCTTCTTTTTGTGGACAAAAAGAAGCAAAAAAAATTTATTCATCAGGCTCGTAGGTCGGATAAGCGAAGCGCCATCCGACTCTCGCCGCCCACAAAATCATTCGCGAAAAATTTTCCTTGCTTCTCCGAATCACGTTAGTTAGTATCCAGCCCAATGGAAACAGGAACCAAATTGGCCGACCGGTTCGCCGGCTTGCGCGCCTCCCCCACCACCCCCAACGCTGACACCATGAATCTGTCTTCCCCCATGGCCGCCGCCCTGCACGCCCTGCTCGCCGCCATCTTCGCGCGCATCTTCGGCCGCCTGGAGCAACTCCTGCAGCTCTGGCAGTCCGGCCAATGGCCCCAACCCGGCCAGCATCCCACCGCGCCGCGCGCCATCCCCCGCCAGGAAACCGCCGCCCGCCCGCGCGCGCCCCGCATCACCCGCCGCCGCACCGCCACCACGCGCCGGGATTCCGCCCCCGCAATGCCCGCCCGGCGCCCTATCCGGCAGCCCGGCCCGCCATCGCTCCCCAACCATACCCCGCAGCGACCCACGATTGCCGCCCCACCGCCGCCCCACGCCCGCGCCCCGCCGAAAAAACGGCCTCAGGCGCAGCCAAAAACCCACACCCTATTCATTACGATATCGTATTATATGGCCCCCGCCTTGCACGCGCCGCAAACCCCCTCGGCCTCCACGGTCGCCCCCGTCACCGTGAACCCTATCTTCGCCGCCGCCGCGATCAACGCATGCGCCACTTCATGACTCTCAATCTCCGTCGCCTGCCCGCACTGCCGGCAGATCAAAAACTGCGCCGCATGATGATGCCCCTCGCCATGGTCATGCGCATCAATACAGCCAACAAACGCGCTCAACCGCTCGATCCGATGCACGAACCCCTGCTCCAACAGGAAGTCCAAAGCCCGATACACCGTCGGCGGCGCCGACGCCCCGCGATGCTCCCGCAACCGCTCCAGCAGATCATACGCCCCCGCCGGCGCCGCACCATCCAGGATCAACCCCAACACCAGCCGCCGCAATTCAGTCAGCCGCACCCCCCGCCGGTCGCACAAAGCGGCGGCCCGATCCAGCTTGGCAATCGTCGTGGGGGTGAATTCCGCCGCCATCCGTGCAATGTAGCACGCCCCAAGAATCGAGAACCATGGACAATACGCAAATCCTCGCCGCCCTCGCCTTCGACGCCAATGGCCTGATCCCCGCCATCGCCCAGCAGCACGACACCGGCGAGGTGCTGATGATGGCCTGGATGAACCGCGAATCCATCGCCGAAACCCTCGCCACGCGGCGGGTCTGCTACTTCAGCCGCAGCCGCAACAAGCTCTGGCGCAAGGGCGAAACCTCCGGCCAACAGCAAAAACTGATCGAACTCCGCCTCGACTGCGACGGCGACACCATCCTCCTCCTCGTCGATCAACAAGGCGTCGCCTGCCACACCGGCCGCCGAGACTGTTTCTACCGCGCCGCCCGCGACGGCACCCTGGTCGAAATCGCCGCCCCCCTGGTCTCGCCGGAAAAACTCTATGGCCACTAAACCCATCCCGGTCACCGTCCTGACCGGCTTCCTCGGCGCCGGCAAAACCACCCTCCTCAACCGCCTCCTGCCCCAACCCGAAATGGCCGGCACCGCCGTGCTGGTCAACGAATTCGGCGACATCGCCATCGACCACCTCCTGGTCGAAAAACTCGACGACACCACGATCCTCCTGCCCTCCGGCTGCCTCTGCTGCTCAGTCCAAGGCGACCTCGCCCGCGCCCTCGCCGACCTCATCCCCCGCATCCAATCCGGCGAAGTCCAAAGGGTCGTCGTCGAAACCACCGGCCTCGCCGACCCCGCCCCGGTCGTCCAAAGCCTGCTCGCCGACGTCATGCTCGCCCGCCACTACCGCCTCGACGGCATCGTCACCGTCGTCGATGCCGTCCACGGCCAAAAGACCCTCGACCAGCACGAGGAAGCCATCCGCCAACTCGCCATGGCCGACCGCATCGTCCTCACCAAGACCGACCTCGCCGAACCCGACCAAGCCCTCCTCGCTCGCATCACCGCCCTGAACCCCGGCGCCCCCCAGATCACCGCCGACCACGGCCAGATCGACCCCGCTACCATCCTCGAATGCGGCCTGTTCGACGCCAGCGGCAAGATCGCCGACGTCGGCAAATGGCTGAACGACGCCGCCTGGGGCCGCACCGGCGCCCATGACGGCAGCATCCATTCCTTCTGCCTGACCTACACCGAACCCCTGCACTGGTCCGGCATCGGCATGTGCCTGGAAATGCTGATCGGCACCCGCGGCGAAAACCTGCTGCGCGTCAAAGGCATCCTCAACCTGGTGGGGCAAGACCGCCCGGTCGTCATCCACGGCGTCCAGCACATGTTCCACGAACCCACCCTGCTCCCCGCCTGGCCCCAAGGCGATCCCAAGACCAGCCGCATCGTCTTCATCACCCGCGACCTCTCCCGCGAAACCATCGAACAGGGCCTGCTCGCCTTCGAACGCGCCGCCGCCGGCTGACTTCGACAATCGCCCCACCCGGCGCCATGATGGGCCAACATCTGTCGTGTTGCGCGAGGTCCGCCATGCCTACCCTTTCCCGCCGCCACCTCCTTGCCGGTGCCGCCATGCTGCCAACCGCCGCCTGGGCACAGACCCCCAAGCGCGGCGGCCGCCTGACCGTCGCCGCCGACTCCGAACCCTCCAACCTCAACCCCGCCATCATCGCCAGCAATGGCGTCTTCTATGTCGCCAGCAAGGTGATGGAACCCCTCGCCGAAGCCTCGTACACCGGCCTGACCCCCCGCCTGGCCACCGCCTGGGAAGGCTCCGCCGACGGCCGCTCGATCACCTTCACCCTGCGCCCAGGGGTGAACTGGCATGACGGCCAGAAATTCA
>JANXSA010000650.1 GCA_025352915.1 Rhodospirillales bacterium
ACGGCGACGCCTTCCACTTGATTTCCTTGCGTTTGGCGGTGAAGACGGCGTTCTGGTGGAGCACGGTATAGGCGGGGTCCTCGCGCTCGCAGATTTGTAGCATGCGGGCGAAGACGGCGCGGCGCCGTGCCCGGTCGGTGCTGCTTTCCAGTTCGACGGTGAGGTTGTTCATCTCCTCGTTCACCCACTCGCCCATCTGCTGCTGCTGGCCGTTCGGGCCGTGCTGGGCGACGATGGAGGAAACTGGGTCGCTGAACGTCGCGCTGTTCGACCAGTCGCGCACGCCGCGCTCCGGGCCGCGTTCGAAGATCTGGGTCCAGTTCTCGACCATCTTGATCTGCACGTTCAGCCCGACCTGCTTCCACATCTCGACCAGCACCTGCGAGGTGGGAACCTGGTTGATGTAGTAGCCGGCGGCGACGCGGAAGGTGATTGGGTCGCCCTTGTAGCCGGCCTCCTTGATGAGCTGGCGGGCGAGCGCGGGGTCGTATTTCGGCACCGTCCAGTCGGCGATCAGCATGTCGGCGTAGAAATCCCATTGCAGCCCGCGCGGCACGGTGGTGCGGCCGCCCCAGAGCGCATCGACGATCGCCTGGCGGTCGATGGCATGGGTCATGGCGCGGCGCATGCGCGCATCACGGATCGGGGCGTGGTGCTTGTCGAACACGATCAGGCGGTGGTTCGGCACCAGGCTCTGTTGCACGTCGAAGGCGCCGGAGCGCTCGATCTGCTGGATCTGGTCGGGTGAGATGTCGGAGGCGAAATGGTATTCGCCGGAGAGCAGGCCGTTGATGCGCGAGGAGGCCTCGGGCACTTCCATGAAGCGCAGCGTCTTGATCGGCGGGCGGCCGCCCCAGTATTCGTCATGCGCGTCCAAGACCAGCGAGGTGTCGGGCTTGAACTCGCGCACCTTGTACGGCCCGGTGCCGACCGGCTTGCGGGCGTATTCCAGCCAGGACGGCGAGTCGTTGAAGGTCTGCCAGTTGATGATGTCGCTGCCGCGCACGCTGGCGCGGCCCTCGATTGTGACATCGGGTGCGGCGTTGACGAAGCGGACCGTGTGCTTGTCGACGATCTCGACGCGCTCCAGCGCCGGCCACAGGCGGCGGGCGACGGGGGGGACGTCGGCGACCAGCGCCTTGGTGAATACCGCTGGATTGCCGCCCGACAGGGGGATGGTCTGGCCGCGCACGGTGGGGCGGGTTTCGCCGAACATGTGCTGCGGCGAGAAGCTGCCGACGATGTCGTCCGCCGTCATCTCCGCACCGTTGTGGAATTTTACCCCGGGCCGCAGCTTGAATTCCACCGTGGTGTCGCTGATGCGCTTCCACTCGGTGGCCAGGCCCGGCACCGGCTCCAGCTTGGACTGGTAGTTCAGGTCGATCAGCCGCTCGGTGATGGTCGGTGCGATGCGGGTACCGACATTGGACTGCTCGCGCAGAGCCGACAGGGTGTTGGTGTTGCTGATCTTCTGCACCGCGATGGTGATGGTCGGCCGGTTGTCGGCCTGGCCGATGGCGAAGCGGGGCAGGGCGATGCTGGCGGTGGCGGCGGCTAAAGCAGTACGGCGGGTCAGGCGGGTCATGCTGGCTCTCCCTTCGGGGTGCGGCGTTCGAGGCCGTTTGGCGTGGCGCGGTAATGGGTCAGCGTGCGGTCGGCGTGGAACATGCGCCAGGACAGCGCCTTTTGCGCGTATTCCGCCACAATGGTGGCGTGGCCGGGATCTTCGGCGAGGTTGGTGAACTGGCCGGGGTCGTTGGCGAGGTCGAACAGCAGCGGCGGCAAGGTGGTGAAATGGACGTATTTCCACTTCGCGTCCTGGACCACCAGCAGGGTGCATTCATCCATGCCCAGCCCCAGCTCGCCCTCGGCGCGCGAGTGAAAGGTATCGCGGAAATCGTATTCGTAGTGCAGCTCGGTACGCCAGTCGGCCGGCTTGGCATCATGCACCAGCGGGCGCAGCGAGCGGCCGTCGCAGGCGCGCGGCACTTCGCCGCCCAGCCAGTCTATCATCGTCGGCATCAGGTCGATGCTTTCGGTTGGCGCGTCTTCGATCCGCCCGGCCTGCTCCGGCGCGTCGGGGTCGACGATGACCAGCGGAATACGAAAACTCTCATCGTGATAGCCGAGCTTGCCCGCCAGGTAGTGGTCGCCGAGCTGCTCGCCGTGGTCGGAGGTGAAGACGATCAGCGTGTCCTTCATCTGGCCGGTTTCTTCGAGATGGTCGAGCACCCGGCCGATCTGGTCGTCGACCTCGGCGATCATGCCGCAATAGGTCGCGCGCATCTGCGCCACGGTGGCCTCGTCCATGCCGGCGATCATGCCCTGGGCACCGGTGAAGAAGTTGGATTGGCGGGTGTGGTTCAAATAGTGGTCCAGCAACGGATGCTGCGCCGCCTCGGCCTCGGGGGTGGCCGCGCGGATCGGCCGGGGCATGTTCTGCGCCTGGTATATGTCGTGATACGGCGCGCTGACCACGAAGGGCGGGTGCGGGCGGTAATAGCCGAGATGCAGGAAGAACGGTTTTCCGTCGCGGCCCTTGAGGTATTCCAGCGCCTTCTCGGTGAAGAAGAAGCTGTCGGACAGCTCCTTGGGAATCCGCGCCGGCCGGGTGGTGGCGCCCGGCACCGCGTCTTCGCCTTCCGGAAGCCAGATGTCCTCGCGATTCTGCGGCAGGGGATAGCCCTTCTGTGCCAGCCAGCCGAAATAGAATTCATGGCCCGGCCCGAAGGCGCCAACCGGGCGCCAGCCCTCCATCATGTCGCCGAGATTCTCGAAACGCGGATCGTTCGGATGCGTCGTGCGCGGGTCCGGCACGGTGGTGGTGTAGCCGATCAGTGCGGGGTCCAGGCCACAGGCGCGCACCGCACGGGGCAAGGTGGTGTGGCGGGCGTCGAGCGGGATCCAGTTCTGTACTTGCCGGTGGTTCATCAGGTACAGCCCGGTATGCAGGCTGGCGCGCGCCGGGCCGCAGGGGACGCAGGTGGTGACATGGTTGCGAAAGGTCACGCCGGCGCGGCACAGCCGGTCGAGGTTGGGTGTGCGCAGATGGGTGGCGCCGAGATGGGGGACATGGTCGGCACGCCACTGATCGACCACGATCAGGAGCACGTTGCGTTTGTTCATACGGGACCTCGCTTCTGCCCGGGCGGTATCACACGCCCAAAGGCGGCCCGATGACAAGTGTGTTTCAGTTTAATGACAGCGACGGCGCCGTTTGCTCCGCACCGGCGAACAAAAGTTTTTTGGTTCTTTTTTTCAAAAAAGAACGCGCTCGCTTACCTTCTCTGCCCCACCCCAAACCGCCGCTCCAGCAGCGACCCGCCGAGCGAGATGATCAGGCAGGCGAAGAAAAACATGATCGCCGCAAACGTATAGCCCTCGGCCGCCAGCCCGAGCCAGGCTGGGTCCTTCATCGACTGGTTGACCACCCCCATCAGGTCAAACAGCCCGACGATGGAGACCAGCGTGGTATCCTTGAACAGGTCGACGGCGATGTTGATGATGCCGGGGATCGACAGCCGCAACGCTTGTGGAAGCACGATCAGCAGCTGCACCTGGGCGTGATGCATCCCCAGCGCGGTCGCCGCCTCGGCCTGGCCATTTGGCACCCCTTGCAACCCGCCGCGAATGGTTTCGGCCATATAGGCGCCGGTGAACAGCGTCATCACCACCAGGGCGCGCACCAGGTTGTCCACCGTCACGCCATGCGGCAGGAACAGCGGCAACAGGATCAGCCCCATGAACAACACGGTCAGCAGCGGCACCCCGCGCCAGAACTCGATCATCACCACGCTGAGTATGCGGATGACCGGGTAGCGCGAGCGCCGGCCGAAGGCGAGCGCGATGCCAAGCGGAATGGCGCCGCCCAACGCGACGAACGAGATCACCACGTTCAGCATCAGCCCGCCCCATTGCGGTGTCGGCACCGGCTTCAACCCGAACACGCCGCCGGCCAGCAGCACGCCGCAGGTCATCGGGAGTGCTGTCAACAACACCAGCAGCCACCAGACACGGCCGCGCCGGGCGAACAGCGCGCCGGTGCCAACCACCACCAGCAACAACAGCCCGATCTCCACCCGCCAGCGCTCGGGCTCCGGATACAGCCCATAGAAGAACAGCGCGAAGCGGGCGCGGATGAACGCCCAGCAGGCACCGCTGCCGGCGGCCAGACAGGCGGCGCGGTTCGGCGCCTCCCACACCGCATCGCCGATCATCCAGCGGAACAGCGGCGGCAGTGCCAGCGCGAAGGCGCCGAGCATCAACAGCGAGATCACCGCGTTGCCCGGTGTGCCGAACAGGGCACGAAGGAGGGGGGCACGCAGCAATGGCTGGCGGGTCAGGGCCTTCATCCTCACCGCCCCTGCAGCGCCAGGCGCCGGTTCCAGTAGTTCATCGCCGCCGAGGTCAACAAATTCACCACCAGGAACACCCCGAGCACCAGGGTCATCACCTCGACCGCCCGCCCCGACTGGTTCAGCACCGTGCGCGCAAAAATCTGCAAAACCTCCGGATAGGCGATCGCCGCCCCCAAGGTCGTGGACTTGATGATGTTGAGGTATTGACTGGTCAAAGGCGGGATCAGGATGCGCAGCGCCTGCGGCAGGATCACCAGGAACATCGACTGGTTCGACGTCAGCCCCAACGAGCGCGCCGCCTCGGCCTGGCCGGAATGGATGCCCTCGATTGCCGCCCGGATGTTCTCGGCGATGAACACGCTGGTGTAGATGCCGATGCCGAGCACCAGGGCGAGCAGTTCCGGCGGCACCCGCAGGCCACCGGTGAAGTTGAAGCCCTTCAGCGACGGATAGTCCCACGCGGCAGTAAAGCCGGCGACCACGGCGCCCAGCACCAGGAGCGGCGGCAACACCACGAGGCGCGGCACTTGCTGCCACCCCAGCCGACGCCAGAACAATGCGCCCAGCACGACAAGAACAACAGTACTGCCCAGGATGGCGTCATACAGCGTGCCCGACGGCGACGGCAGATACAGCCCGCGCACATTCAGGAACATGGTGCCGAACCAGGTGATCGACTGGCGCATCGGCGGCAACACCTGGAGCACCGCGATATAGAAGAACACGATCTGCACCAGTTGCGGCGTGTTGCGCACCACCTCGACAATGCTGCGCGAGGTCCCGGCGGCCAGCGGATTGCCGGACAGCCGCATCAGCGCCAGCAACAGCCCCAACGCCGAGGCCAGCACGATGATCAGCGCCGAAGCGAACAGCGTGTTCACGCCGGAAACATAAAGCGCCCAGCCATACGAGTAGCTGCCGTCCCAATCGACCAGGCGGAACGGGATGTCGAAGCCGGCCCGGCGCGCCAGGAAGCCGAAATCGATTTCCATGCCGCGGGCGGCGAGGTTCACGGAAAGATTATGGGCAAACCAGGCGAAAAGGGCGGCGGTGGCCAGCACCACCGCCCCCTGCCAGCCGACCGCACGCCAATCCGGGGCCTTGAGCCGTGCGTTCAAGACCCAGGGTCCGATGTCAGGCTCAGCGCAGCGGCAGCGTGTAGTGCAACCCGCCCTTGTTATAGAGGTTGTTGAGCCCGCGCGGCAGGTCGAGCGCCTTCGGCCCGAAATGCGTCTCGTACATTTCGCCGTAATTGCCGGCCACCTTGATCGCGCGCAGCGACCATTCGTTGTCCAGCCCGAGCATCTTGCCGAAATCGCCCTCCACGCCGACAAGGCGCAGCACAAACGGGTCCTTGGAGGTCTTCATCTGGTCGGCATTGGCCTTGGTCACGCCGAATTCCTCGGCCGATTTCAGCGCGGTGTCGAGCCAGAACACGATCTTCTGCCAGCGCGGATCGCCCGAGCGGATGTGGATGCCCAGCGGCTCCTTGCTGATCACTTCGGGCAGCACCATCCAGTCATTCGGCACCTTCAGGGTGGAGCGCATGCCGGCCAGGCTGCCGGTATCGTCGGTGTAGCCGTCACACCGCCCGGCCTCCATCGCGGCCACCGCTTCCTCGGCCTTGTCGAACAGCAGCGACTCGATCTTGGCGCCGCTCGAACGGGCGAAATCGGCGATGTTCAGCTCCAGCGTGGCGCCGGTGACCATGCACATGGTAGCGCCCTTGAGGTCGGCGGCCTTGGCCACGCCCAGCGACTTCTTCACCAGGAAGCCCTGCCCGGCATAGAAATTCACCGCCACCTGGTCCAGCCCCAGCGAGGTGCTGCGGGTGAAGGTCAGCGTGCTGTCGCGGATCAGCACGTCGATCTCGCCGGACTGCAAGATGGTGAAGCGCGCGGCGGCCGTCGTCGGCGTGTATTTGATCTTCTCCGGGTCACCCAGCACGGCCGCGGCGAGCGCCCGGCAATAGTCGATGTCGATACCCTTCCAGCGGCCGGTGCTGTCCTGGGCGGCGAAGCCGGGAACGCCGGTATCGATGCCGCAATTCAACGTTCCGCGCTTCTTGATCGCCTCCACCGTCGGCCCCGGCGGCGGGGCAAGCTGGGCATGGGCAATACCGTTGGCGAGCAGTGCGACCACGCCCGCGGCCAGCGCGGATACCGTGCCGCGACGCAGCAATTCCATCATTCCAGGCATTTTCACCCTCCTTCGGTTGCGTCCGAGCGCGCAGGCTGGCGCAGATCGGGATGACGCGCAACTGAACGCAGCATGACTTCACGTTAATATCGACGCCGGCCGCGGATTGCGCGATAATCGCTATTCCCATTAATACATAACGGGTGAAGATCGAGATGTCGTACCAGGATACATCGCTACTCATCGACGGAAGCTGGGGCCCGAGTGCCGCCGGACGCTTCCTCACCGTGCTCAACCCCGCCACCGGCGAGCCGGCCGGCAAGGTGGCCCACGCCGAACGCGCCGACCTCGATCGCGCGCTCGAAGCCGCCGCGCGTGGCTTCCAGGTTTGGCGCCGGGTCTCCGCCTTCGACCGCTCGAAGGTGATGCGCCGCGCCGCCAATCTGCTGCGCGAGCGCGCCGACATGATCGCCGCCCTGATGACCACCGAACAGGGCAAGCCGCTGGTCGAGGCCCGCGGCGAGACCATGGCCGGTGCTGATGTCATCGACTGGTTCGCCGAAGAGGCCCGCCGGTCCTATGGCCGCGTCATCCCGGCCCGCGCCGAGGGCGTCTATCAGCTGGTGGTCAAGGAGCCAGTCGGTGTGGTCGCCGCCTTCACGCCGTGGAACTTCCCGATCAACCAGGCCGTCCGCAAGACCTCCGCCGACCTGGCCGCCG
>JANXSA010000693.1 GCA_025352915.1 Rhodospirillales bacterium
CACCGACATCGACCCGTTGCAATTCAACCTGCTGTTCGAGCGCTTTCTCAACCCCGAGCGCGTCTCGATGCCCGATTTCGACATCGATTTCTGCCAGGAACGCCGCGATGAAGTCATCGACTACGTCCGCCGTGAATACGGCGCCGACCGCGTGGCGCAAATCATCACGTTTGGAAAACTCCAGGCCCGCGCGGCGGTGCGTGACACCGGCCGCGTGCTCGGCCTGCCATACGGCCAGGTCAACAAGGTCGCCGAGCTGATCCCCAACAACCCGGCCAAGCCGGTCACCCTGCAACAGGCGGTCGACGGCGAACCGAAGCTGCAACAGTTGCGCGACGAGGACGAGTCGATCGGCCGCCTGATCGAGATCGCCTTGCAGCTAGAGGGTCTCTACCGCCACGCCAGCACCCACGCTGCCGGCCTGGTGATCGGCGACCGCACACTGACCGAAATGGTCCCGGTCTACCGTGACGCCAAGTCGGACTACCTGGTCACCCAGTACTCGATGAAATACGTCGAACAGGCCGGCCTGGTGAAGTTCGACTTTTTGGGCCTGACCACGCTGACGATTCTGCAACGTGGGGTGCAACTGCTGAAGCGCGAACGTATCCACGTCGACCTCGAACGCCTGCCGCTCGATGACGCAAAAACCTTCGAGATGCTCCAGCGCGGCGATGCCGGCGGCGTCTTCCAGTTCGAAGGCCAAGGCATGCGCGACGTCTTGAAGCAGATGCGCCCCGACCGCTTCGAAGACCTGATTGCCGCCGTGGCGCTGTATCGTCCCGGCCCGATGGCCAGCATCCCGGCCTATTGCCAACGCAAGCACGGCGAAGCCTGGGTCGCCCCGCACCCTTGCATCCACGACATCCTGGCCGAGACCTACGGCATCATGGTCTACCAGGAACAAGTGATGCAGATCGCCCAGACCATGGCCGGCTACAGCCTGGGTGCCGCCGACCTGCTGCGCCGCGCGATGGGCAAGAAGATCCGGGCCGAGATGGACGCCCAACGGCAGATCTTCTGCGACGGCGCGGTGGCGCGCGGCATCGACCCGGACAAGGCCAGCGAAGTCTTCGACCTGATGGCCAAGTTCGCCGATTACGGGTTCAACAAGTGTCACTCGGCACCCTATGCCCTGGTCGCATACCAGACCGCCTGGATGAAGGCCAACCACCCCGAAGCCTTCATCGCCGCCTGCATGTCGCTGGCCGTGAGCAACACCGACCGCCTCGCCGCCCTGCGCCAGGAAGCCAGCCGCATGGGCGTGCGCATCCTGCCGCCCGACATCAACCGCTCGGAGGCCGACTTCACCCTCGAACGCCAAGCGGGGGGAAAGCTCGCCATCCGCTACGCGCTCGCGGCGGTGAAGAAAGTCGGCCAGGCCGCGATGGAATCAGTCGCCAAGATCCGCGGCATGGCCAGCTTCGAAGACCTCGCGGACTTCGCTGCCCGCGTCGATCCCAAGCAGCTCAACCGCATGCAGCTGGAAAACCTCACCCGCGCCGGCGCTTTCGACAGCATCGACACCAATCGCGCCCGGGTGTTCTCGGCCTGCGAAACCATCCTGCGCCGGGCCCAGGCCCAGGCCGAGGAAAAAGGCAGCGGTCAAATAGCCCTGTTCGCCGGCGGCAACCGGCCGGAGCCGCTGCGCATTCCGGACATTCCGGATTGGGAGAGCATGGACCGGCTGGGTTTCGAGGCCGAGGCGATCGGCTTCCACCTGACCTCCCACCCGCTCGACGCCTATGAACAGACGCTCAAGCGCCTGCGTGTGGTGTCCAGCACGCGATTGGAACAAACCGCCCAGGCCGGCAGCGCCCGGGTGAAGCTCGCGGGCTCGGTGGTCAATATCAAGGAACGCATCACCCGCAGCGGCAGCCGCATGGCCTGGGTCCGCCTGTCCGATGCCGGCGGCAGCTACGAGGTGACGTTCTTCAGCGAAACCCTCGGCCGCGCTCGCGAGTTGCTGGTCGCCGGGACCTCGGTGGTGGTGACGGCGGATCTCAAGATGGAGGGGGAAACCCTGCGCATCACCGCCACCGACGTCCAGGCGCTGGACGCCGCTGCCGAGCGGGCGGGTGTTGGCATGCGCATCTGGCTGCAACAAACCGCCGCGGTGCCGCATATCAGCACCCTGTTGGCGCGCGAGGGCAACGGCCGCGGCCGGGTCATCCTGGTGCCCCGGCTGGAAGACGACCAGGAGGTGGAGATCATCTTGCCCGGCGGCTTCAACGTCACCCCGCGTCTGGCCCAGGCGCTGAAGGTGTTGCCGGGGGTGGAACGGGTCGAGGATCTGTAGGGCGGGCGCCCAGCTTGCCTTTTCGGGCAAGTTCCGCCATACGGCTCCCGCTGGCGGAGGGCCGTCGGTAATTCACACGCGGGGCACCTTTCCATCCTCCTGACCCGAGGCCGGAATCCGGTGCCGCAAGGCAATGCCCCGCGGAGGTTCAACCGGATACTGGAAAGGAGCACGCCCGATGGCGATGCCCGAATTCACTCTGCGCCAGCTGCTCGAAGCCGGCGTTCACTTTGGCCACCATACCCGCCGCTGGAATCCCGCGATGGGGCCGTACATCTTCGGCATCCGCAACCAGGTCC
>JANXSA010000698.1 GCA_025352915.1 Rhodospirillales bacterium
TTATGGCCAGGAATTGGGCAAGGATATCATGCGCGGCGACCTCGCCGCCGCGCGCGCGGCGCTGAAGACCTCGGGCTATAACGGCGAGAAAGTGGTGGTGCTCAATCCCGCCGACGTGCCCTCGATCGCGCCGTTTGGCCATGTGTCCTTCGACTACCTCAAGAAACTAGGCATGAATGTCGAACTGGTCGACACCGACTGGGGCTCGCTGGTGCAGCGGCGCAACTCGCGCGAGCCGACCGAGAAGGGTGGCTGGTCGGTGTTCCATACCTGGTGGTTTGGCACCTCGCTGGCCCATCCCGCAGTCTCCAGCACGATTCGCGGCCTGGGCGCCAAGGGCTGGCCCGGCTGGTACGAGAATGGCCGCATCGAGAGCCTGACCGCCGAGTGGCTGACTGCCCCAGCCGAGGCCGATCGCGACCGCCTGGCCGAGGCGATCCACCGCGAGGCGCTGGACACCCTGCCATCGCTGCCGCTGGGCCGGTTTTTCATCAACACCGCATACCGGAAGGATCTGAAGGGGATGCTGGAGGGCACGACCCCTGTGCCGTGGAACCTTGCCTGGGCATGACCGCCTTGGGCATGACCGCTTTGGGCATGACTGGCCTCGGCACCATCCGCGCCATTCGCCGCCACCCGGTCAAGAGCATGGCCGGCGAGGTGGTGGCGCGTGCCATCGCCAGCCATGCCGGGCTGGTCGGCGATCGCGTCTGGTCCTTCATCGACACGGCGGGGCCCGCCCATTTCCCGTGGTTCAGCGCGCGCGCCCTGGGGCCGATGGTTGGCTACCGGCCGCGCTTCGTCGAGCCGTCGCGCACCCTGGGCGATGTGGCGCTGGAGGCGGCCTGGGCGCGCGGCAGCGGCGTGGCGCCAGCCTTGCCGGACGATGACGCCTTTGCCGTTTCGGTCGTGACGCCGGGCGGCGCGGTGCTGCGCATCGATGATCCGCGGCTGCTGACCGAATTGGAAGCCGCCAGCGGGAAGGCGCTCACCCTGCGCTTCGCCACCCGCGGCATGCAGGATTGCCGTCCGCTCTCCCTGGTCACCCGCCAGACTCTCGCGGGCTTTGCCGCCGAGGCGGGGATTGCCGACGATGCCAGCCGCTTTCGCATGAACCTCGAATTCGACTGGCCCGGTGCGGCGCCCTTCGCCGAAGATGCTTTGGTCGGCCGCCGCCTGGCCATCGGCCCGCGCGTCGAAATCGCCATCGTCGAGCCAGATGCGCGGTGCGCGATGATCAGCGTCGACCCAGCGACGGGCGAAAGCGACCGGCTGGTGTTGCGCGCGCTGGCCGACCGGCATGGCGGAAATCTCGGCCTGTACGCCGTGGTGCTGCGCGAGGGCATCGTGTCCGAGGGCGATGCGATCCGCCTGCTGGACTGAAACGCCGGGCTTGGCGGCTGGCTGGGTATTTCCCGAACCTTTCGCGTCCCGGCATACGGGCGCACGATTGTCGGCTCTGACTGCATATTTCCGACGGTCGCCATGACGGCACGCAGCAGGGACCGGACGGCCGGGCGCAATCGTTGCATTGGCGCAGCCCTTTGACCGTCGCATGCAATCTTCCGAGGAGATAGCCGATGCCTGATCCCGAGCCGGCCGACCCGCCAGTCATCATTAAAACCAATGACGCCAGGGGGGCGCGTGGGCCCGGCGAGACCTCGTGGGGCGATACCCTGTTGCCGATGCTCATTGGCGGCCTGATCCTGTGCATCGTCGGCGGCATCATTGTGGCGCTGCTGGTGTGAGCGATAGCCGCCGGCTTGCTGGCGGTTCGACGGATTGAAAGGCGCGGTCTGAGGTTTTTGCATTGCAGCATGCCCAGTGCTGGGCCGCTCGTGCGGTGACAGGTGCTGCTGGCCGGGGCTATCATTGCCCTTCGTCTGCAAAACTGGAGTCCGCCATGTCCGCAACACCCGCAATCGGCCGGCGCGCGGCGCTCGGCCTGCCGCTGCTCGGTGCGGCGATGGCCAGCGGGCTGGCGCGCCCGGCGATCGGGCAGGGGGCGGCGCGGACCCTGCGCTTCGTGCCGCATGCCAACCTCACCTCGCTCGACCCGCTGTGGTCGAACTCGCTGATCTCGCTGATGCACGCCTACATGACCGCCGACCAGCTCTACGGCCTGGATGACGGGCTGATCCCGCGCCCGCAGATGGTCCAGGGCCACGAACTCTCCGACGACCGCCTGACCTGGCGCTTCACCCTGCGCGAGGGCCTGTTCTTCCATGACGGCGAGCCGGTGCGCGCCAGCGACGCCGTCGCCTCGATCGCCCGCTGGTCCAAGCGCGACGCTTTCGGCAAGCGCATGGCCAGCCAACTGGTCGAGATGAAGGCGCTGGATGACCGGCGCTTCGAGATCAAGCTGAACAAGCCGTTCGCCCACCTGCTTTACGGTCTCGGCGGCACGTTCTGTTTCATCTACCCCGAGCGCATCGCCAAGACCGACGCGTTCACCGCCATCACCGATGCCACTGGCAGCGGGCCGTATCGGTTCGTGAAGGACGAGTGGGTGGCCGGCGCCTCGGCCGGCTATGTGCGCCACGAGAAATACGTCCCGCGCCAGGAACCCGCCGCGTTCTGGTCGGGCGGCAAGGTCGCGTATTTCGACAAGATCGACTGGCGCATCCTGCCTGACGCCGCCACCGCCGCCGCCGCCCTGCAGAAGGGCGAGATCGACTGGCTCGAACGCCCGCTGCTCGACCTGCTGCCAATGCTGCGAAAACAGGCCGGCGTCACCGTCGCCCCGCTCGATCCGCTCGGCTTCTACGGCATGGTCTATTTCAACCAGGCGGTGCCCCCCTTCAACAACCCCAAGCTGCGCGCTGCCCTGATCCCGGCGATCAACCAGACCGACTTCATGCAGGCCATCGTCGGCGACGCCACGGACCTGTCGCGCAACAATGTCGGCATGTTCACCCCGGGCTCGCCCTTCGCCTCGGCCGAGGGCATGGCCGGCCTGACCGGCAAGCGCGACCTCGACCTCGCCCGCCGCCTGATCAAGGAAAGCGGCTACGCCGGGGAGAAGATCATCCAGATCGTCCCCGCCGAACTGCCGGCACCGAACGCCATGGGCGAGGTGGCGCGCGCCTTGTTCAAGGAGCTCGGCCTGAACCTGGAATACCAGAGCATGGACTGGGGCACGATGATCGGCCGCATCCAGTCCAAGGACCCCAACGTGCTGAAGAACTGGAACGTCTACTGCATCGCCTGGGCCGGCCTCTGGCCCTCCAACCCCGGCAGCCATATCCCGCTCTACGGCTCCGATCCCAACCCGAAGATGGAAGCCCTGCGCGACGCCTGGTTTGACGCGCCAGACCTCGCCGCGCAGCAGAAAGTGACCACCGAGATGCAACTCCTGGGCTTCCAGGAGCCGCCGTATATCCCGATCGGCCAGTATTTCATCCCGCAGGCCTATCGGAATGGTCTGTCCGGGTTCGTGAAGGCGGCCAATACGGTGCTGTGGGGGGTCAAAAAAGGATAGGGCACCGGGCCGTCATCACGTCCACGGAATGCACGCCATCGTGCCTTCGACGCCGCCACCGCGGCATCTTGGCCCCCTGGCGTGCCTCCCTGGAGGCTATCGTCCAAGAGTGCCAGGCGGTGGCCTCCAACTTGTTGAAATGGTGAGCGCGCTGGGACTCGAACCCAGGACCACCAGATTAAAAGTCCGGTGCTCTACCAACTGAGCTACGCGCTCGCCGCATGCCTTGAACGACACGCAGCGTCCCAGGTCAAGCCGCACCATCGATGGTCTGCGTCGTGCCGTACGGGACAGGCCGGCACTTGCGCAATCGCGCGCCCTCCCGTTCCACCGCGCGGAACGTGCGAATGAAGTTGCCGCCCGCCAGCCCCGCCACCGCCGCGTCGGACCAACCTCGCCGGATCATCTCCGCCAGCAACTGCGGAAACCGCCGCACATCCTCCAGCCCCACCGGCGTCGTCGCCACGCCAAAGAAATCCGACCCGATGCCAACCTGCTCCGGTCCGACAATATTGGCGATGTACTCGATGTGGTCTGCCACATCCTCCAGCTTCGCCATGGGCCGGGGCCCATGCGTCTTCGCATGCACCGCGATCTTGGACAGCCGCTCGGCCTCGGTATGCAGCACGAAACTCGCCCGCAGCGGCCCCATCCATTGCCGCACTGTCTCGCTGAGAAAATCCGGAATGAACGTCGCCATCACCAGCCCGCCGCGCTGCCGCACCAACTGCAACACATCATCCGGCACATTACGCACGTGGTCGCACAGCGCCCGCGCATTGGAATGGCTGAACACCACCGGCGCCGAACTGATCTCCAGCACCTGGCGCATCACGCTCGGCGCCACATGGGCGCAATCCACCATCATCCCCAGCCGGTTCAGCTCACCCACCACCGCCCGCCCGAACCCCGTCAACCCGCCATGCCGCGCTTCGTCAGTCGCCGAATCCACCCAGTCCAGCGTCCCGTTATGGCAAAGGGTCATCAGCCGGGCGCCGGCCGCATGCCAAACCCGCAGCGGCGCCAGCGAATTCTCCAACCCAACCCCGCCCTCCACCGCCAACATCGAGGCGATCTTCCCCGCCCGCTTCGCCCGCACGAAATCGGCGGCCCGCTTCACCGGCAGGAACACATCAGGATACGCCGCCTGCATCTGAAGCACGATATCGATCTGCTCCAGCACCGCCCGCCCGGGCTGCGCGATCTCGCTCGGCACATATGCCGCCCAGACCTGCCCGCTCACCCGGCCTTCGCGCAGCCGCGGAATATCGGTGTCGCCATCATTGCGCCGACGTGACACATCATACGCCGCCACGTCGCCCCTCGCCGCCGTGTCATTGCGGATCACCCAGGGCAAATCGTTATGCCCGTCGATCAACGGCACGGTCTCCAACAGCGCCAACGCCCGCGTCAGCGCCCGATCATTCGCAGCCTTTGCCATCTCGCCCTCGCTCAGAACCGGCTCAACCCATGCGCCAGCGTCGCCGCCGCCGCCTGCAACTGCTTGAACACCTCGAACAGCCGCTGATAGCGCGCGATCACCGTGCGATCGGGAAGGAACACATCGGCCCGCTCCGACAGCGCTCCCTGCGCCGCCGACAGCGTCGGATACGCGCCCAATCCCGCCCAGGCCACCAGCGCCGCCCCCACCAGCCCAGGCTGAACGCTGGTCCGCAACACCTGACAGCCGAGCACATCGGCCCGAATTTGACACCACAAATCGGACCGCGCCCCGCCGCCGCCCAGGAACAACCGGTCAAACGGCAACCCGCCCAACAGATCGCGATCGGCGAACGCCACCCCCTCCATCACCGCCCGCGCCAGCTCCGGCGCGCCATGCCCGCGATCCAACCCGGCAAACATGCCCCGGTTGGCCGCCGCCCAGCTCGGCGCCCGCTCGCCCGACAGCGCCGGCAGGAACAA
>JANXSA010000126.1 GCA_025352915.1 Rhodospirillales bacterium
CGTCGATGATCTGCGAGGGGGTGTTTACGAAGTTTCCGCATTTGAAGGTGGTGTTGTTGGAGTCGGGGTTTACCTGGTTGCCGGCGCATCTTTGGCGGTTGACGAAGTATTGGCGCGGGTTGCGGATGGAGATTCCTTGGGTGGATCGGGCGCCGGGGGATATTGTGCGGAGCAATGTGCGGCTGTCGTTGCAGCCGGTGGATGGGCCGCCGGATACTGAGTCTTTGATGAAATTGTTCGATCATATGCAGAGCGATGAGTTGCTGTTGTTTTCGACGGATTATCCGCATTATCAGTTTGATGGGATTGCGGCTTTGCCGGATGGGCTTTCGGATGCGCTGGTGCGTAAGATTGCGGTTGATAACCCGCGGGCGACGTATGCCCGCCTGATGGAGACGGTGATATGAACGAGGTTCGTTCCCAGGCCGTGGCCGAGGCGCCGGCGGCGAGCAAGTTGTTGATTGCGGATGGGGATATTCATCCGGCGAAGGCGGGGGCTGCGGATTTTCATCCGTGGCTGGAGAAGCGGTGGCGGGACCATATGGATGAATATGGGTCGCCGGGGCGGCAGGGCTGGCAGGCGGGGCCGGCGTATCCGAAGAGTCAGCCGAATGCTTCGAGGCGGGATGCGTATCCGCCGGAGGGGGGGCGGCCGGGGAGTTCGCTGGCGTTCATGCAGAGCCAGCATTTGGATGCCAATGGGGTGGGGTTGGGGATTTTGAATCCGCTGGGGTCTGGGCAGGGGGTGCAGAATCCGGCGCTTTCGGCGGCGTTGTGCCATGCGACGAATGAGTGGCAGTTGGCGGAATGGACGAGCAAGGACAGCCGGTTGAAGGCCTCGGTTGTGGTGCCGTATGAGGATGCGGTGGCTTCGGCGGCGGAAATTCGGCGGTATGCGGATAATCCGGCGTTTGTGCAGGTTTTGATGCTGAGCCGGACGGCGGAACCGTTGGGGAGCCGGAAATATTGGCCGATCTATGAGGCGGCGGCCGAGGTTGGGATGCCGGTTGGGGTGCATGCGTTCGGGTATGGCGGCAATCCGGTCACGCCGGGGGGGTGGCCGAGCTATTATATCGAGGAGATGACCGGGCATGCGCAGTGCCAGCAGGCGGGGCTGACGAGCTTGATTGTGGAGGGGGTGTTTGAGAAGTGGCCCGCGCTGAAGATGGTGATGATCGAGGCAGGGTTTGCCTGGGCGCCGTCGCTGGCCTGGCGGTTGGACAAGCATTGGAAGACGCTGCGCAGCGAGACGCCGGAGCTTTCGATGGCGCCGAGCGAGTATATGCGGCGGCAGGTTTGGTGGACGACGCAGCCGATGGAGGAGCCGGAGCCGAGGGCGCATCTGGAGGATTGCATTGGGTGGATGGGGTGGGACCGGTTGATCTTTGCGACGGATTATCCGCATTGGGATTTTGATGATCCTACGCAGGCGCTGCCGATCCGGGTGAGCGAAGAGCAGCGGCGGGCGTTTTTCATGGGGAATGCGCGGGGGGTTTATCGGGGGTGTGCGGGGTGAGGGTTGCGCGATGAGCCGGCATGTTGTTGCGACGTCGCAGGAGATTCCCGAGGGTGGGCGCAAGCTGGTGATGGTGCGGGGGCGGCCGATTGCGATCTTCAATTTGAAGGGGGCGTTTTTCGGTTTGCTCAATCGCTGTCCGCACCAGGGCGGGCCGATGTGCGAGGGGTTGGTGACCGGGCTGCGTGAGGCGCCGATGCCTGGGGAGTATGTGTATTCGCGGGCGGGGGAGATTTTGCGCTGTCCGTGGCATGGCTGGGAGTTTGATATCAAGACCGGGCAGAGTTATTGCGATCCCGAGCGGATCAGGACGCGGAGCTATCCGGTGGAGGTGACGGCGGGGACGAAGCTGGTTGAAGGGCCGTATGTGGCGGAGACGATCCCGGTTTCGGTGGAGGAAGAATATCTGGTTGTTGAGATGTAGGCTTGAGGATGAAAGATTTTGCTTCTTTTTTCAAAAAGAAGCGCTTGTTTGCTTGTCGTTCAGGTGGGTAGATCCACCAGCACCTCATCGCCGTCGATTTTGACTGCGAAGGTTTTGAGGTCTTCTTCGATCGGGGCGCCGAGGCCTTTGCCGGTGCAGACGTCGAACTGGCCGGCGTGGAGCGGGCATTCGATGGTAGTGCCTTCGAGCCAGCCGTCGGTGAGCAAGGCGAAGGCGTGGGTGCAGATGTTGTCGGTGCAATAGAACTTGCCGCCGGTGAGGTGATAGATGGCGAGGGAGAGGCCGTTGATTTCGACGGGCATGGCGCTGCCTTCGGCGATGTCGGCGGCGGATGCTACCCGGGTCCAGTTTTCAGCCATGTGTCGTACTCCATCACGAATCGTAGGCGGATGATGGCGCATGTGGGGGCGGTTGTCGCGGGGGCTGAGGTTTGGGGCGATGCAGGGGTGCGTTGTGGTGGTGCTTCGCTTGGCTGCGGCGTGCTGGTATGAATGCTGATGGGTTGACCTGGAGAAGCTGACGTGAACGTCCAACTTCGCTCTGCCGCGGATGCGCCGGCCGCCAGCAAGCTCGGCATTGCCGATATTGATTTACATCTGGGGCCGCCTTCGATGGAGGCGTTGTTTCCGTTCCTGGCGAAACGGTGGGTGGAGCATATCGCGGCGTTCGGGATGTCGCATCGGACCGGGATGGTGAATGGCGGGCCGAATTATCCCAAGGCGCAGCCGGCCGCCGCGCGGCGGGATGCCTGGCCGCCTTCGGGGATGCCGCCGGGGACGGATCTCGATTTTGTGCGCAGCCAGCATCTGGATGCGTTCAATGTCGAGTTCGGGACGATCAATCCGCCGACGCCGTCGCAGAATTTCATGCTGCCGGCGCTGGGGACGGCGATCTGTGCGGCGATGAACGAGTATCAGGTGGAGTTTTTGGCCAAGCCGGAGCCGCGGCTGAAGGCTTCGGTGGTGGTGAATTACGAGGACCCCGCGGGGGCGGTGGCGGAGATCGAGCGCTGGGCGGGCAGTCCGTATGTTGGGCATGTCTATCTGTTGTCGCGCACCGCGGAGCCGCTGGGGGGGCGACGGTACCGGCCGATCTTTGCGGCGGCGGCGGCGGCGG
>JANXSA010000013.1 GCA_025352915.1 Rhodospirillales bacterium
AAAAAGACTTTATCCATTTGGGCCGGGCGCTGACGACTGGCACTCGAGCAAATGGATAGAAGTTTTTTGGTTCTTTTTTTCAAAAAAGAACGTGCTTTCTTCCTATCGCCCACCACCAATCGGCACCAGCGCGCCGGTCACATAGGAACTCTGGTCCGAGAGCAGCCACAGGATGACATCGGCCACTTCCTTGGCCGAGCCGGCGCGACCCATTGGAATCATCGGGCGGAAGCGTTCGGCGCGGTCGGGCATGCCGGCCTTGGCGTGGATTTCTGTGTCGATCAGGCCGGGGTTGACGGCGTTGACCCGGATGCCGCGCGGGGCGAGTTCGCGCGAGGCGCCGACGGTCAGGGTGTCCACGGCGCCTTTTGACGCTGCGTAGTGGACCCATTCGACCGCGCCGCCGATTTCCGAGGCGCGCGACGAGACGTTGACGACGGCCCCGCCGGCGCCGCCGAGGTCGGTTGCCATGCGCGGGATTGCCTCGCGCAAGGCGAGGAAGCAGCCGCGGATGTTGATCGCCAGGACCTCGTCCAGGGCGGCGGGGTCGAGGTCCTCGATGCGGCTCATTGGGCCGGTGATGTCGGCATTGTTGACCAGGGTGGTGAGGGGGCCGAATTGGCGATCCACGGCGGCGAAGAAGGTCGCGGTGTCGGCGACACTGGCGCTGTCGGCGCGCATGGCGAAGGCGCGGCCGCCGGCGGCGCGGATGTCGGCCACGAGTTGTTCGGCCGGGCCGGCGCTGGTGCGGTATGACAGGGCGACGGCATAGCCGCGTGCTGCGGCCATCCGCGCCACTGCCGCACCGATGCCGGTGCTGCCGCCGGTTACCACCAGAATCTTGTCATTCATTGTGGTCGCTCCTATGCCGCGAAGGCGAGAGTCACGCCCATCGCCTGGTCCGGTCCGACCAGCACGCGATCGGCGGTGTTTTCCGCCAATGCGATGCCGCCGGTGTGCAAGGCTTGTGCCGCCATCGCCACGTCGCGGGTGCGCAGGACCAGGGCTGCCATCCATTCGCGCCGGCCCTGGGCGGCCGGGACTGCCGCGCCGAAGCGCGCGATCAATTCGCGCGGGTCGAGGATATCGAAGCGGGATAGTCCGACGGCGAGGCGGAAGCCGCCGGGCACTGGGCGGATTGCTGCGTCGCCGAACATGCGGCGGAACAGGCTGGCGAGGCGTGCCGGGTCCTCGGCGGCGATCACTGATTCCAGGACGCCAACCGTGCCGTTGGCATGGTTGCGCCATTCGTCGCGCCAGACCAGGTCGCGGGTGAAATGGTGGCAGAAATACCGGCGGCCGGCCGGGGTGGTTTCGTTGGGTAGCCGCACGGTGCGAAAGACGGCGTCGCGCGTGCTGCCGGGCAGTTCGACGGGGCGGGTGAATTCGTTTGGGGGCGAACATTCGACGCCGGCTGCCGTCAGGGCTGCCGAAACCGCCGCCGAGTCGTCGGTGCCCCAGACCAGACCGTTGAGTCCCATGGGCCAGCCGAGGATGTCCCGGCGCGCGCCGCCGTCCGGCGGGGTGCCGATCAGTTCGAGGTAGTCTGTCCCGAAGATCGCCAGATGGTTAATCGAGCCCAGCGAGTGATAGCCGCGCGGTGTCAGGGTGAAGCCAAGGCGGCCATACAGCGCCTGGGCCTCGTCCATCCGGTCGTGCACGTTGACCACGACGTGATCCAGTGTTGGCGTCGGCAGGGCCATGGCGTTGCTCCTTGCGCGTTGTGGCCGGACACTATGGCAGCCAGACGAGCCGCGGACGGATCGGCGGGGTGCATGATACGGCGATCTGTTGCGTTGGCAGCATTGCATGCTTTGACCGAAGCGTGAAAACTGCGACATAATGCGACGTTAACCAGGAGGGTACGACACTGGTCATTCGGGAGGAAACGGAACGGCAGCAGCGACGAGCCGGGATTACCGGGCGCGTTGCCATGCGTGCCGCGATCGCCGCCGCCATGTGGATCGTCGTGCCCGTCGCTTCGCGCGCGCAATCGCCCCAATTGGCGCCGCAAATCCCGCAGGGTTCGCCGATCCCGCGCATTGCGCCGGCCAGGGTGCCCGCGGTGTCGGGCCCGGCAGTAGCCGCGCCAGCGCCGGCGATGGCGCGCGGCAATCCGGACGATGTCTTCCAGTTGTCCGGTGCTGGGGTTGAAGGATCGACCGTCTATCCGGATTCCAGCTGGTCCGGGATCCTGGTGCCGCTGCAAGGCAGAGTGACGCGCGCCCAGGTTGAGGCGGCGCGGCAGGTGATTCTCGCGCGCTATCGCGCCGACGGGTATTTGTTGACCGGGGTTATCCTGGCCGATGGCGGCGGCGGCCGGATGCGGTTCGTGGTGACCGAAGGCCATATTGCCGAGGTGAAGCTGGACGGTGATATCGGTCCGGCGGGCACCCAGGTGTTGCGCTTCCTCAATCGGCTGACCGAGAAGCGCCCGATCGACTCGGCGACGCTGGAGCGGGCGTTGCTGCTGGCGCAGGATGTGCCTGGGATTGCGGTGCGCGCGGTGTTGCGGCCATCGGCCGAGGCGCCCGGGGCGCTGACGCTGATTGCGCAGGTGCAGCGGGTGGCGTGGGGGGCGACCTTTGTCGCGGATAATCGCGGCACGCCGTTCACCGGGCCGGAGGGGGCGCTGCTGGCGATCGATGCCAACAGTTTCACCGAGTATGGCGAGCGGACCACGGTTTCGCTCTTTCGCTCCTTCAACAACACACAGATCTTCGGCCAGATTGCCAGCGAGGCCTTTGTCGGCAGTTCGGGGCTCAAGATCCGGTTGTTTGGCGGTTCGGGCACAGCCGATCCGTCCGGCGCGCTGCGCGCCAACCGCTATCACGGGGTAACCACCAATGCCGGGCTGACCGCGAGCTATCCGGTGATCCGCACGCGCCAGCAGACGCTGGGAGTGTTCGGCACGTTCGAGTTGCTGGAAAGCGAGATCTTCACCGGGCAGCCGGGGCGGCAGGCCAGCCGCGACAATCTGCGGGTGCTGCGCGGGGGCGCGGAATATGCGCGCCAGGATACCTGGCTGGGGGCGGAGCGCAGCGCGGTCAACCAGGCCAGCTTCAAGGTGTCGCGCGGGCTGTCCGCACTTGGCGCGTCGCGCAGCAATCCGGCCAATGTCGGCCGGCAGAACCAGGTGGTCGAGTTCACCAAAGTCAATGTCGAGCTCAGCCGGACGCAGAACCTGTTCCAGCCCTGGGAGGGTGCGACGGTGGCGCTGCAGGCGACGCTGGCGGCGCAGTACAGCCCGGACATCCTGCCGTCGGCGGAGAAGTTCTATCTGGGCGGGGCGCGCATCAACCGCGGCTATTATGCGGGCGAGGTGACCGGCGACAAGGCTTGGGCGACCGCTGTCGAGTTGCAGCTCAACACCAGCTTTGCGTTCGACGCGTTTGGCTATCCGCTGGACGTCGCAAGCACGTTCTACAGCTTCTACGACTGGGGTGAGACGGTGGAGAACCAGAAGACCGATCCGAACCGGCGGCTGCATTCGTTTGGCGCCGGGACGCGGCTGCGCTTCACCGCCAACGTGGCGCTCGACATGGAATGGGCGCATCGCCTGACCCGTCGTCCGCTGGGGGTGCAGTCGGGCGCGCCGGCGTTGCGCGGCGATGCCTTCTACTGGCGCCTGGTCACCCGGTTTTGACCATGCGTATGCGCGACGTGACGACCTGCCCGAGACCGGCCTTGAGGAGAATGCGTGATGGTCGAGCATAAGCCCGCCGCCGCAAGCCGCCGCCCTGTCCGGCAACAGACCGCATTGCGGATAGTGCCCGGCAGCCTGCGTGCGCGGCCCGAGTTGCTGCGCAGCACCGCCTTGCAGGCCGTTTTCCTGGCCGCCATCGCCCTTCCGGCAGGGCATGCCGGTGCGCAGACCATGCCGGCGCCGACCGCACTTCCGACCGGCGGCCAGACCATTGCCGGTTCGCACACAATCACCGTGACCAGCACACCGACCTCCGCCAGCATGGTGATCGGCCAGCCGACGGCGTATGGCGCGATCAACTGGAACAAGTTCGACGTCGGCGCCAAGGCTTCGGTGACGATCAACGTGCCGACGGCGCAATCGGTCTCGGTCCACCGCGTGGTTACGTCCAGCCCGTCGGTGATCGCCGGCCAGGTCAACTCGAATGGCGTGGTCGTCATCTCGAACCAGTCCGGCGTGGTGTTCACCCAGGGTGCGGAGGTGAATGTCAGCACGCTGATCGCCTCGGCGCCCGGCATCTCGGAGGCCAACGCCCGCGCCGGCAGGTTGATTTTCGACCAGCCCGCCCAGGCCGGCGCGAAGGTGGAGAACCACGGCACCATCACGGTGGCGCAGACCGGGCTCGCCGCGCTTGTGGCGCCGCAGGTGGCCAATTCCGGGGTCATCCGGGCGCAGATGGGCCGCGTGGTGCTGGCCGGCGCCGAGGCGCATACGATCGACCTCTATGGCGACGGGCTGTTGTCGATCGATGTCACCCGGCAGGTGATGACGGCGCCGACCAGCCGCGATGGCAAGACCGCGACCGCGCTGGTCACCAATTCCGGCACCGTCATCGCCGATGGCGGCACCATCCTGCTGACCGCCAGCGCCGTCGATGGACTGGTGCAGACCTTGGTCACCTCTGGCGGCACGTTGCGCGCCAACAGCGTCGCCACGCCGGCGGGGAGCGCCGCCGGGCGGATTGCCATCACCGCCGCCGGGGGCAATGTGGCCGTCACCGGCACCATCGCCGCCCGCGGCGAGGTCACCGGCAGCAAGGGCGGGCAGATCGAGATCAACGCGCCGGCGCGCAGCGTCACCCTGCATGCGGGAGCGGCGATCGACGCCTCGGGCCGCGCCGGTGGTGGCAGCATCGCCATTGGCACCACCATGGCCCGCGCCCAGGGCGGAACCGCGTTCAAGGCGCCGACGGCGCACGACGTGATCATCGAATCCGGCGCGCGCATCGCCGCCGACGCCACGCTATTGGGCAAGGGCGGCGACATCACCGTGCTTAGCCAGGGTGGCGTCACCGAGCATCGCGGCGCGCTCAGTGCCCGCGGCGGGCCGGATGGCGGCGATGGCGGCTTCATCGAAGTCTCCGGCAGCCATTTCATCATCGGCGGCCGCATCGACACCGGCGCACCGGCCGGAGTCAGCGGTTCGATCCTGCTCGACCCCAACGACCTCGAGATCAACGACGCCGGCAGCAGCAAGATCGGCAGCAAGAACACCTTCACCGCCGCTGGAAAGAACACCCTCACCGTCATCAGCCCGACCGAGATCCGGGACAACATGACCGGCGCGATCACGCTGCAGACCGACGCCACCGGCACGCTCAAGGTCTCCTCGACGCTCGATCTGACGCTGAAAAACAGCAGCAACAAGACCACCGGCATCACCTCGCTGACGCTGCTGTCCGACGGCAACATGACCATCAGCGCCGCGGTCACCGGCGCCGACAACATCACCCTGAAGAACACCGCCGGCAACCTCGCCATCTCCGCACCGATCACCACCGCGGACGGTAAGACGGTGACGCTGAACAGTGCCGGCAGCATCGCGCTGGCCGCCAACATCGGCACCGGCGCCACCGGGATCATCGACCTGACCGCCGGGGCTGGCGGCGTCACCCAATCCGCCGCCGGCAGCCTGGTTGCCGGCACACTGCTGAGCAGCGGCGGCATCGCGGGCGGCGTGTCGCTGAATTCGACGACCAACAATCTCGGCGGGCTTGGCGCGATCACGGTCACTGGCGGCAATTTCGCCCTGGTCAACAGTGCTGCGCTGACCGTCACTGGCGCGCTGGTGCTGGACGCCGGCAAGACCGCGTCGTTCGCCGCACCGGGATTCACCATCACCACCGGCTCGGTCGCCTCGGCCGGCGGCACGTTCGAGTTGGCGCCGACCAGCGGTGCGATGAGTTTGGGGGCGGCCACCGCAAAGGAGCTGGTGCTGACGCAGGCGACGCTCGACAAGATCTCGGTCGGCACCATTCAGCTTGGCAGCGCCGGCGCCGGCGGGGTCACGGCAAGTTCGATCGCGCTCAATGATGCGCTGGACATTTCGGCCGCGACCACGGCCCGGCTGATCGCGGGTACCGGCGGCATGACGCTGACCAAGGGTCCGCTGACCGCCGGCACGCTCGACCTCGCCACCACCGGCGGCGGGATCACTGACGCGGGCGGGGTCATCGTCGCCACCCGGTTGCAGAGCACCGGCGGCATCACCGGCGCGGTGACGCTGGGCACCAGTGTCCATTCGGTGGGCACGCTGGGCGACATGACGGTGAGCGGCGGCGGGCTTACGCTGATCAATGGCGTGGCTTTGAACGTCGCGGGCAAGGTTCAGCTTGGTGGCGACAGTTTCCTGCTGGGCTTCGCGGCATCGGCCAAGGCGATCGAGGTTACCGGCACATTGGCGCTGTCCACCGCCGGCAAGCTGTTGACCCTCGCCACGGTTGCGACCGGCGGCATCACCCTGGCCGGGAGTGTCGACACCACTTCGGCCGGGCTGTTGAACCTGGTTGGCGGCAGCCTGGGTGTCACCCAGACTGGCGGGGCGATCACCACGGGCGTCCTGACCGCGACCAGCCCGATCGCCGGGACCACCAAGCTGGCCCAGGCGGCCAACGCGATTGGCTCGATCGCCGACCTGGTGCTGAGCGCCGGCGACCTGATCGTCACCAGCGCGACCGCGATTGCGGTTACTGGCGCGGTGTCGGCGGACAACATCACGCTGACCAGCAGCGCTGCGTCGAAGGGTGCGATTGACGTTTCCGGCAGCCTGACCGCCGGCGGTGCGACGGGCGTCGTGGCCCTGGTCGCCAGCGATGCCACGGGCGGGATCGCGCTCTCGGGTGCCGTGACCGCCAGCAAGGGCTCGATCGATCTTTCGGCCGGCAGCTTCGGTGTGGTTCAGACCACCGGCAGCCTGACCACGCTCAGCCTGGTCAGCAGCGGCGGTATTGGCGGAACGGCGACACTCACGAGCGCCAGCAATGCCATCGACGCCACCGGCGGCATCAAAGTCAGCGGCGGCGACCTGTTGTTGGCGACCGCGAACACGCTCGACATCGCCGGCACGCTTGCGGTGGATGCTGGGCGGACGATCGCGCTCGCGCTGCCGGCGTTC
>JANXSA010000023.1 GCA_025352915.1 Rhodospirillales bacterium
GGAAGCCAAGCTGCGCACCATGCTGGTGCTGGATGGCGAAATTCGCTGCTGGCACGAGCACCAATCCCCCACTGCGCTGATCACCGACACCATCGCCGGGCTCGGCCACCGCAGCGGCACCATCGCGATCGACCCGGCGACCCCCTTCTTCACCTTCGACGGTCTGCGCCGCTCCGGCAACGCCTACAGCTTCGAGAACGCCGGCCCGCTGATCGCCGCCTGCCGGATGCGCAAATCGGCCAATGAAATCGCGCTGATAAAGCACGCGATGGAGCAGACGCTGGAGGTGCACAAGGCCACCGCACGCATCCTGTACGAAGGCATCACCACCACCGAGACCGCCGATTTCGTCGCCCGCGCCCATGCCGCACTCGGGTTTGACGGCGCGATGTCCTTCTCCATCGTGCTGTTCGGCGAACCGACCGCCTATCCGCATGGCGTGCCCTATCCGCAGACGCTGAAGGACGGCGACATGGTGCTGGTCGATATCGGCGCCACCATGCACGGCTACCAGTCCGACGTGACCCGCAGCTACGTGTTCGGCGAGCCCACGGCGCGCCAGCGCGCGGTGTGGAACGTGGAAAAGGCGGCCACCCTCGCGGTGTTCGAGGCAGCGCAACTCGGCGCCCCCTGCGAGGCGCTGGATGTCGCGGCGCGCCGCGTGATCGAGGGCGCGGGCTTCGCCAGCGATTACGGGCTGCCCGGCCTGCCCCACCGCACCGGCCACGGGCTGGGGCTCGACGTGCATGAGGAGCCCTACATCGTGCAGGGCGACACCACGCCGCTCGCCCCCGGCATGTGCTTCTCCAATGAGCCGACCATCTGCATCTACGGCGAATTCGGCGTGCGGCTGGAGGATCATATATATATGGGTGAGGACGGGCCGCACTGGTTCACCCCCCCTGCCCGGTCGGTCGATGATCCGTTCGGAGTTGCCACGTGAAGCGCCGCACCCTGCTCGCCCTGATCTGCACCCCGCTGCCCGCCCGCGCCTTCCAGGCGCAGGACGCACCGGCCGACGTGCAGGCCGCCTGGGCGGCGCGCTGCTCGGGACTTTCGGCCGATGCCGGGCAGCCGCCTCTGTGCCCGTTCTGCGGCTGCGCGCTGAGCGGCGACGCGACCGATCACGGCGAGCGGCCCTGACGACTTGCCGCGGCCTGGCGTCGCTCCTACAAACCTCTCATCACCGTCGATCCAGGGAGCCGACATGAGCAAGATCATCCGCACCGAACCGAACAAGATCCTGTCCAAAGCCGTTGAGTATCACGGCTTCGTCTTCGTCCAGGGCTGCACCGCCAAGGACACCTCGCAGGACGTCAAGGGCCAGACCACCCAGGTGCTCGCCCTGATCGACGAAATTCTGGAAACCCATGGCACCGACAAGACCCGTATCCTGCAGGCGCAGATCTGGGTGAAGGACATCCGCGACCGCGATGCCATGAACGAGATCTGGACGGCATGGCTGCCCAAGGGCGGCGCCCCGGCGCGCGCCTGCGTCGAGGCCAACATGGCCGATCCGCGCCTGCTGGTGGAAATCATGGTCACCGCCTGCAAGTAGTAGAATCACTAACTATTGCGTTATGTTGCACGGCGCGTTCCCCAAGGGAGCGCGCCGTGTTTGATTCGTGGGTCAGCCACCTTGTTGGCGCTTGCCCCGGCGGGATCGCGCATGGCGCGGGATCGCATGTGGCAAATTCGCAACATGAAATAGACATCTTTGCCACAAGCCCGCTCACGATCGAGTGAATAGGACACGCGTCCTGAAAAAGGGCACCGCGAACCAGGGGCAGTCAACGAATTTGCATGACTGAACTGCGACTCGTGCTTTCCTGGGTTGCCAGGCGCGTAACGCAGTTGTTAGCCAAACGTCATGCGAACCCCCCATTCCAGGAACCGACGCATGCGAGTGACCGGCCGGATCCTTTCCACCTGCTCTGCCGCGGCGATCGCCGCTGTTTGCCTTGTGGTGATGAACACGGCGGACGCGCAGGCCGCCCGTCCGCAGGGACAGGATGCCCGCCCCGCCGCGAGCCGGCCGGTTAGCGCCGCGCCGGTGCGTGTCTCCCTGCCGCAACCGGCCGCCACCCTGCGCGTCGCTCAAAGCGGCAAGCTGCGCGGCGCCGTTGCCGCACCGACGTCGAAGTCCGGCAACATCAAGTCCGCCAAGCTGCGCGTGGCCGGCACCGCCATCCAGCAATCCTGGGGCGGCATCAGCTGCGTGCCGTTCGCGCGCGCGGCCACCGGGCTCGATGTGAAGGGCAATGCCCATGCCTGGTGGGATTCGGCCGCCGGCTCCTATGAGCGCGGCCAGCGCCCCGAAGCCGGCAGCGTGCTGAATTTCCGCTCCACCAACCGCATGCGGCTGGGCCACGTGTCCGTGGTCGCCCGCGTGGTGGACAGCCGCACGATCGAGGTCGACCACGCCAACTGGGCCGGCCCGGGCGGCAGCAAGGGCCGCGTGGCCCGCGGCGTGGCGGTGATTGACGTATCCGAGGCCAATGACTGGTCAGCGGTGCAGGTCGGCCTGTCCGGCGGCGGCTTCGGCAGCGTCTACCCGACCTTTGGCTTCATCTACGACCGGCCGGATCGCGGCATGATGGTCGCCAACAGCCTGGCACAGCCGTCGGCAAGCCGGACCGGCACGCGCTATTCCGAGGTGGCCGAGGCTTGGTCGGCCCGCGTGGTGGTCGCCCAACCGGCGCGCGGCTTTGTCGACGCGCCGATGCGCACACTGCGCTAGAGAACCCCAGCCGCCCCCAACGCGGCGCCGGCCCCCAGCACCCAAAGCGGATGCAGCCGGGTGGCCGCCAACAACGCGGCCGCCACGGCGGTGAGCCCGGCATGACCGGCGGAAATCGCCGTCGCCTCGGACAAGACGATCGCCGCCGCCACCACCAGCCCGGCGGTGACCGGCATCAGCCCGGCCTGGACCAATAGCCGCCACGGCCGGTCGCGGAAGCGGTGCCAGGCGCCGGCGACCAGGAAGGTCAATACCGCACACGGCCCAACCAGCGCACCGGTCGCCGCCAACGCCCCGGCGATGCCCGCGACGTGCCAGCCGATCAAGGTCGAAACCAGCATGTTCGGCCCCGGCGCTGCCTGGGCCAGGGCATAGAGGGCGGCGAAATCGGCCGCACTCATCCAGCCATGGCGCTCCACCACCTGCCGCTTCAGTTCCGGCAGCACCGCGTTGATGCCGCCGACCGACACCAGCGAGAGCTGGCCAAACACGCCTGCCAGCTCGGCCACCTCGCTCACCGCACCAGCCGATGCAGCAGGATCGAGGCCGGCGCCAGCACCAGCATGGCCGGCAGCAGAGGAACATGCCCCCAGGCGATCGCCAGCATGACCACCAGCGCGATCGCGATGCCCATCGGCTTACCGCGCAACGGCGAGGCGATCTTCAGCGCCGTCGCGACCACCAGCCCCGATGCCGCCGCCGCCAGCCCGGCAGCCGCGCGCGCCACCACGGGATGGTCGCTGAACGCGGCATAGAGCGAGCCGAGCGCCACCACGGCGACCATCGGCAGCGAGATCAGCCCGGCCACCGCCGCCACCGCACCCGGCGCCCCGCGAAACCGGCTGCCCAGCGCCACCGCGAAATTGACGATGTTCGGCCCCGGCAGGAACTGGCACAGCCCCAGCAGGTCGGTGAACTCGCCCGCCGTCAGCCAGCGCCGCTGTTCCACCACCATGCGCCGCGCCCAGGGCAGCACACCGCCAAAGCCGATAATCCCGATCGAAAGAAACCCGCGAAACAACTCGCCGGCCGTCGGCCCAGAGTCTGAACGGATAAAAATTTTTGCTTCTTTTTTCAAAAAGAAGCGCTTTCTTTTTTGAAAAAAAGAAACAAAAAACTTTTACCCGTTTGGCTTAGGCCTCGGTCAGGCTCGCCATGGCGGCCGCGACGCCGCCGGGGGCGTGGGGCACGTTGTTGATCTTCAGCGCCATTTCTACGGCCCCCAGCGTGCCGAGGATCATCGGCTCGTTGAGGTCGCCCAGGTGGCCGATGCGGAACACTTTTCCGCCCAGCTTGGAAAGCCCGCCGCCAAGAGAGACGTTGAAACGCCCCATGGTGGTCTTGCGGATCGCCTCGGCGTCGAAACCCTCCGGCATCAGGATCGCGGTCACGCTGTCGGATTCGCGGGAGGGGTTGGTGCAGTAAAGCTGCGGCCCGTTATTGCCGGACCAGTGCCGCACACAGGCGCGCACCGCGCGGGCGAGGCGGGTGTGGCGGGCGAAGACGTTCTCCAGCCCCTCCTCCTCGATCAGGCGGATGGATTCGCGCAGGCCGAAGAACTGGTTGGTCGGCACGGTGCCGATGAAGCTGCGCTGCTTGCGCGATGCCATCGCCTTCCAGTTCAGGTAATGCTTCGGCATGGTCGAGGTCTCGGCGGCCTTCATCGCCTTGTCCGAGACGCCGGTGAAGGCCATGCCGGTGGGCAGCATCAGCCCCTTCTGGCTACCGCCGACGACGACATCCAAGCGCCACTCGTCCATCCGCACATCCATGCAGCCGAGCGAGGAGATGGTGTCGACCATCAACAGCGCGCCATGGCCGGCCGCATCCATCGCCGCGCGCACCTGGTCGATCGGCAGGTGCATGCCGGTCGAGGTCTCGTTCTGCACCGCGCAGACGGCCTTGATCCGGCCCGCCGTATCGGCCTTGAGTGCCGCGGTGATGGCGGCGAAATCCACGCCCTGGCGCCAGTCGCATTCGATCGTCTGCACCGTGATGCCGAGGTCGGCGGCCATGCTGCCCCAGGACAGCGAGAAGGCGCCGGTCTCCGGGATCAGCACGGTGTCGCCCGGCGACAGCGTATTCACCAGGGCTGCTTCCCAGGCGGCATGACCCGAGCCGGTGTACATGAACATGTGCTGCGTCGTCTTCATGATGCGCAGAATGGCTTCCCAGCATTCGTCGTACATCTTCATGAAGTCGGGGTCGTGGAAGTCGACGGCAACATGGCCGATGGCGTGCAGGATGGAGTCCGGGATGTTGGTCGGGCCAGGATTGGCGAAGAAGAGGCGGCCTCGCGCTTTGCCAGCGGGGGCCTTCTTCATCGGGGTAGCTGCGTCCATGGCGTGCTCCATCGCGAACGGTTGTTGCGGCCCCTGATTCGCGGAGTCTGGGGAGCCGGAAAACTGCGGCTGCTATACGCCTGCGCGGGTGGTCATGAAAGCAGCCACGGCGGCATGGGAGCCCATCAGCCGAAGCGCTGCGCGTACGCCTCCGGCTTGAACCCCACCAGCAGCACGCCGCCGTCATCCAGCACCGGGCGCTTGATCATGCCAGGCTGCGCCAGCATCAACGCGATCGCGCGCGCCTCGGTCAGCTCCGCCCGATCGGCCTCGGCCAACTTGCGAAACGTGGTGCCCGACCTGTTCAACAACACCTCCCAGCCCACCCGTCCGATCCAGCCCTTCAATGTCGCCGCATCGATCCCAACCGCCTTGTAGTCATGAAAACGATGCGCCACGCCATGCGCGTCGAGCCAGGCTCGCGCCTTCTTCATCGTGTCGCAGTTCTTGATGCCGTAGATGGTGACGCTCATGCTGCGCTCATCGCCTGTCGTTGAATTGGAATCCGGTGCGACGAAGCAAAGTCATTTTCCTTTGGCATCGTCGATGGTCACGATGACAGCCGCATTGGCAATGACGATGGAATCGCCACCGCTCGCAGCCGGAATTTCCAAGCCGCCCTTCACAGCCGTAACCGTCACTGTCCCGTAAGGCAATTCCTTGGCGACCGCAGCGGTATCGACGCTGCCGGGATCGGGCACCGCAATCGTCACATCGACGAACATGTCGTCGCGGGTCTGGCCGACCAGCGGGAAAAAGCTGATGCTGGAATGACGGATAGCGTCGGACACCGCGCGCCGCGCCGCCTTGGTCGAATCCCGCCCGTGGACATCGACGCCCATCCCCATTTCAGTGATGCAACGAACCCGCGCCATTCATTTCACTCCCGTCTGATTCATCGCGCCTTCTACCACATGCCCGCGCAATTTCGCGGGCGGCGGCAGTTATCGCACCCGTTCCAAACCTTCCAGAAACACCCTTGACATAAGCCTTTTTTATATTTAAGTGTTTCCTTAAATACGGAATGCACCATGCCCGATCATCTAACCACGACCTTCAAAGCCCTCGCCAACCCCACGCGACGGGCCATTTTGACGCGCCTTGCGCTCGGCGAAACGTCGGTGATGGAATTGGCCAAGCCGTTCGACATGAGCCTGCCGGCGGTGTCGCAGCATCTGAAAGTTCTGGAAGG
>JANXSA010000051.1 GCA_025352915.1 Rhodospirillales bacterium
GGCGGAATTCGCCCAGCGCGCGCGCCGCCTTGGAAGCGGCATCGGCGAAGCGGCCGGAGCGGGCATGGACGATCACCTTGGCGAGCAGGCTGTCGAAGCGGGGGTTGGTGCGGTAGCCGGCATAGCCGTAACCGTCGACGCGCACGCCGGGGCCGCTTGGCGGGTCATAGGCGGAGAGCACGCCGCCGGCGCCCTTGACGCTGCCGTCCGGCTGCATGGTTTCCAGGTTCACCCGGGCTTGCACGGCCATGCCGCGCGGAGCGGGGATATCGGTTTGGGTCAGGCCGAGCTGGGTCAGGGTCTGGCCGCCGGCGATGCCGAGTTGCGCCGCCACTAGATCGATCCCGGTGATCTCCTCGGTCACCGTGTGCTCGACTTGCAGACGGGCGTTGGCTTCGATGAAGGCGATCGCGGTGTCGTCGCCCTGGATCGCTGCATCCACCAGGAACTCGAAGGTGCCGGCGCCGCGGTATTTTGCCGCCGCCGCCAGTTTTATCGCGGCGGCCAGCAGGCGGTTGCGTACCGCCGGGCTGAGGAAGGGGGCAGGGGCAAATTCGAGAATCTTCTGGCGCTCGCGCTGGACCGAGCATTCGCGCTCCCACAGATGAGCGACGGCGCCGGTGCCGTCGCCGAGGACCTGGACCTCGATGTGGCGCGGGTGGAGGAACAGGCGCTCGACGTAAAGATCGCCGTTGCCGAAGGCGGACAGGGCCTCGGCGGCACAGCGTTCGAAGGCGGCGGGGAGCTGGGCCGGGTCGGTTACCGGGCGCATGCCGCGGCCGCCGCCGCCGGCCAGGGCCTTGACCATGATGGCGCCGCCCGGGCCGAGATCGGCGAGGAAGGCCTGGGCCTGGGACAGCGTCGTCGGGCCGTCGGTGCCGGCGACGATGTCCACGCCGTGTTGGGCGGCGAAGCGGCGGGCGGCGGACTTGTCGCCGAACAGGTCGAGGACTTCGGGCTGTGGGCCGACGAAGGCGATGCCGGCTTCGGTGCAGAGGCGGGCGAAGGCGGCGTTCTCGCTGATGAAGCCGTAGCCGGGATGGACGGCGTCGCAGCCGGCGTCCTTGGCGAGGGCGACGATCTGGGCGGCATCGAGATAGGCGGCGGCACCGCTGCCGGTGAGGGGGCGGGCCTCGTCGGCGGCGCGGACATGCAGGGATTGGGCGTCGTCGGCGGAATGGACGGCGACAGTGGCGATGCCCATCTCGGCGGCGCTGCGGGCGATGCGGATGGCGATTTCGCCACGGTTGGCGATCAGGAGGCGGGTGATGGGCATTGGCGACGTCCTTGAGCAAAACGGAAAGTAAGGCGAGGGCGCCGCCCTCGACCCGCTGGGGCCTGAGGCCCCAGACCCCCATTCATGAGGGTGCAGGGGGCTCGGCCCCCTGCTGGGGTGCAGGGGCAAAGCCCCTGATTTTTATCCTGGCCCTTCGGCGCCTTGCCGCCCAGGTCCTACTGCCATCGGCTGTGGCTGGTCGCGGCGATAGCGGTCGAGTGCGACTTGCACCATTGGCCGGCGCGGTTGGCCGGGCACGGCCAGGGTGTAGCCGGGGTCTTTTTCGGTGGCCCAGGTCAGCATGTAGTGGCTGTGCGCGCCGGTCACCGCGGCGGTGAAGCCCATTGTGTCTTGGGCGGAGTTCACTGCGCGCTTGACCATGCGCATCTGTTGCGGATCGTTGGCGGCGACGTCGGCGGCGTAGTCGCGTGCGGCCTGGAGCAGGGTGGCGCGGGGCAGTACTCGATTGACCAGGCCGAGTTCGCGGGCTTGGGCGGCGTCGATGAAGCGGCCCTGGAACAGGATTTCCTTGGCGCGGCGGGGATGGATGTCCCAGGGGACGGAGAAATACTGGAACAGCGAGGCGAGGAACATTGCGTCATCGGCGGCGAAGACCACGTCGGCGGTGCTGGCGATCATCCAGCCGCCGAAGATGCAGTAGCCCTGGACGGCGGCGATCATCGGGGTGCTGACGTTGCGCCAGCGCAGGTGCATGTCGACGTAAAGTTGCCAGGTGCGGTCGTAGAAGCCGCGAATGCCGGGCTCCAGCGGATTGGCGGTGCGGTAGGCCAGTTCGTCAGCGGTGCCGATGTCGTGGCCGGCGGAGAAGTGATCGCCGGCGCCGGTGAGGATGATGACGCGCACGGCGGGGTCGGCGCCGGCGGCCATGATCGCCTGGTCCAATTCGGTCAGGAGTTCGGTGCTTTGGGCGTTGCGCTGTTGCGGGCGGTTCAGGGTGATGGTGCAGATGCTGTCGGCGATCTCGTAAAGGACGGTGCGGTAGGCCGGCATCGGGAAACTCCTAGAGGGGGACGGCGGCGGTGGCACCGGCGGCGTCAAGGGCGGCGATCTCGGCGCCGGTGAGGCCGGCGAGGTCGCGCAGGATGGCATTTGTGTGCTGGCCGAGGCATGGGGCGGCGAAGCGGTTGCTGCCGGGGGTGCGGGAGAGCGCCATGGGCAGGCCTTCCTGGATGGTCGGGCCGATATCGGCGTGCAGCAATTCGGTGAACCAGGCGCGTGCGGCGAGGTACGGGCTGCGGGCGCCGTCGCCGCCGTCATGGACCGCGGCGGCGGCGATGGCGCGGGATTGGAGCAGGGCGGCGGCGGCGTGTTTGTCCTGGTGGCGGGTCCAGGCGGCGATGGCGGTGCCGATTTCGTCTTCGTGGGCGCGGCGGCCGGGCAGGGTGGTGAGGCGGGCATCGGTGGCGAGGTCGGGGCGGCCGATGACGGCGCAGAGGGATTGCCAGGCGGCGTCGGTGGTGGCGGCGATGGCGATCCACTGGTCCTCGCCGGCGGCCGGGAAGGCGTCGTGCGGGGCGGCCCAGTCGACGCGGTTGCCGCGGGGTTGTGGGTTTTTGCCGCTGGCCAGGGCGGCGAGGATGTGTTCGCCGATGTAGTGCATGGCGCCTTCGACCTGGGGGACTTCGATGTGTTGGCCGTGGCCGGTGGCTTGGCGGTGCATGAGGGCGGTCAGGACGGCGGCGGCGCCGTGCAGCGCGCCGATCGGGTCGGGGTAGGTGGGGCCGGTGACGGTGGGTGGGGCGCCGGGGTAGCCGATCATGGCGGCCATGCCGGCGGCCATTTCCATCGATGGGCCGATGGCGGTGGCGTGCGAGAGCGGGCCGGAGGCGCCGAAGGCTGGCATTTCGGCGACGATGATGTCTGGACGCAGGGCTTTCAGTTGGGCGTGGCCGAAGCCCATGCGGTCCAGTGTGCCGGCGGTGAAGTTGCAGAGGACGACGTCGGTTTTGGCCAGGATGCGCAGCATGGCGGCTTTCGCTTCGGGCTGTTTCAGTTCGAGCGAGAGCGACAGCTTGTTGGCGTTCTGTGAGTTGAACAGGGCGCAGCGGTCCCAGGGGTGGGCGCCGGGGCCGTCGTCGGGGAAGCGGGCGGCGGGGAAGCGGGTGGGGTTGAAGACCTGGCCGTGCATGCGCCAGGAATCGGTGCGCGAGGCGGATTCGACGTGGATTACTTCGGCGCCGAGCCAGGCGAGGATGCGCCCGGCCATCGGGCCGGCCCAGGCGGTGGTGAACTCGACGACGCGCAGGCCGGCGAGCGGTCCGGTGCCGGGCGGTGGCGGGGCGGCGGGGGGGATTGGGCGGCGTGCGCCGGAGAAGCCCGTGGCGTTGCCGAGGGGCGGGGCGCCGGCGCGTATCTGGCGCGGCGTGGCCGCCATGCGGAATTGCGGGCCGAGGATGGTTTGGGCGCCGTTCGCCGTTGGCACGCTTTCCCAGTAGCCGCGTTGCGCGAGGTGGGCACAGAAATCGTGCAATTGCGTCAGGCTGTAGCAGCGTGCGGCCACCACGCGGGCGGATTGCAGGCGGGCCAGGATGTCGTCGGCTGGCTGGTCCGCCGCCTGGTCCTGGAGCAGGGCGACGAAGGCGGCCCAGTTTTCCAGGCGGGCTTTGGCCGGTTTGAAGCGCGGGTCCTCGGTGTGGTCGGACAGGCCGAGGGCGGTCATCATCGGGGCGAAGAGGTGGACGTGCAGCCAGAAGCCGACCCAGCCGTCGCGGCAGTGGAGCAGGCCCAGCGGCATGCGTCGGGCGGCGCGGGGTTCGACCATGCCGTTGTAGAGGAACTGGGTCACGAAGGGGTTGGCCATGCAGGCGGCGGAGGTGGCGATGTCCACGGCGGCTTCCTGGCCGATGCCCCAGCGGCCGCGGGCGAAAAGCCCGGCCAGGACGGCGATGAAGGCCGAGGCGCCGGCGCCGTAGCTGGCGCGGTCGCCGCAGCCGTAGAGCGGCTCTCGGCTTCCGTCGCCGGAGCCGTGCATCAGTCCGGAAACGGCCTGGTAGATCATCTCGCAGCCGGTCCAGTCGCGCCACGGGCCATCGGTGCCGAATGGCGATACGGTCACGACCACGGCTGCCGGGGCGGCCGCGACCAACGCGATCCGGTCGGCGTCTGGTCCCACCACGATCGCGTCGGCCTCGGCGGCCAATGCGAGCAGGCGCGCGCGGTTCGTGGGTGAGGCGTCAAGGACCAGCGAGGCTTTGCCGGTGTTGAGGTGGAGGAATGCGAACGACGCACCATCTGCGGCCAGCGGCGGCGCGCGGCGCATGGCACAGCCGCCGGGCGGTTCGACCAGCATGACTTCGGCGCCGTAATCGGCCAGCATGCGGGCGCAGAACTGGCCGGCGACGCTGTCACTCAGGTCAAGCACGCGCAGGCCCTGCAGGGCGTTTGCCATCGATTCCTCCGCCCTGCCGCGGATGTGTCCGCGGTGATTGTCGACAAATCATGGGCGGTGCGGCTCATGGCGGTCAATACGGCCGATGCGCTGACGTTCGGATCGGCTATGCTGTGGGCATGGACAAGGACCGTCGCGCCACCCCGAATACCGTGCCCTGGCCGCCGCTGCTCTATGCCGGGGCTGCCGCGCTGGCGCTGTTGTTTGACCGGGCCGCGCCGCTGCCTATCGCCTTGGTGGGCGGGCAGTGGGTGATGGTTCGGGGGCTGGGCGACGCGATGCTGGTTATTGGCTTGGCGCTCGACCTGTGGGCGATGGCGACGATGTGGCGGCACAAGGCGAATATCCTGCCGCACCGGGCCGCCACGGCGTTGGTCACGCATGGGCCGTTCGCGCTGTCGCGCAATCCGATCTACCTTGGCAACACTATTCTGTTGCTTGGGGCCGGGCTGGCCTTTGGCATTGCCTGGTTCATCCCTGCCGCCCTGCTGGCCGCGGGGTTGACCGGCCATCTCGCCATTGCGCGGGAGGAAGCCCATCTGAATGCCCGGTTCGGCCGCGAGTGGCGCGAGTACCGGTTGCGGGTCAATCGGTGGGTTGGGCGCTCGACACGGCGGTGATGCCGCGCCTAGATGCAGGGATGCAGACCGCCGCCGAAGTGCTTGTCGCGTTCCTCGCCGCCCAGGGGGTTGATCGCGCCTTTTGTGTGCCGGGCGAATCCTATGTTGCCGTGCTGGATGCGTTGCACGCCCATCCCAGGATTGATCTGGTCACCTGTCGCCACGAGTCGGGGGCTGGGTTCATGGCGTTGGCCGATGCGCGGTTGACCGGGGTGCCTGGCGTGGTGCTGGTCAGCCGCGGGCCGGGCGCCTGCAACGCGGCGATTGCGATCCATACGGCGCAGCAGGATTCGGTGCCGGTCCTGTTGATCGTCGGGCAGGTGGAGGCGCGCGATCTGCGGGCGCGGGCGTTCCAGGAGATCGACTACAGCCGGATGTTTGACGGCATTGCGAAGTTCATCGGCGAGGCGACCAGCGCGGATCAGGTGCCGGAGCTGTTGTCGCGGGCTTGGGCGGCGATGTTGACGGGCATTCCGGGTCCGGCGGTGCTGGCATTGCCGGAGGATGTGCTGGCGCAGGTTTGCGAGCGCTCGGCGTTGTCGCCGGTGATCGCCAGCGATGCCGCGCCGTCGCCGGAGAGTGCGGATCGGTTGGCCGAGTTGTTGCGCGGGGCGGAGCGGCCGATTGTGATTGCTGGCGGTGACCTCGATCGGCCGCCCGCTTCTGGAAAAATGGGTGGGCGCGAGCAGCTCCTGGCCTTTGCCGAGCGCTGGCAGGTGCCGGTGGCGGTGTCGTTTCGTCGGCAGGACCTGTTTGCCAACGGCCATCCGCTCTATGCCGGGGACATGGGGCTTTCCAACCCGCCGGCGCAGCGCGATGCCTTCGCGCGCGCCGACCTGGTGATCGCGTTGGGCAGCCGGCTGGGCGATATCACCACGCAGGGCTACAGCTTTCCGGTGCCTGGGCAGCGACTGGTCCATGTCTGCCCGGATGCGGCATGGTTGGGCTGGCGTTTTCCGGCCGAGCTTGCCTTGGCGGCGCATGCGCTGCCGACGCTGGCGGCGCTGGCTCAGCGCAATGCCGGGGCACCGCCGGGGCGCGCCGCTTGGAACGCCGAGCTTCGTGCGTTGCAGAGCGCAGACGCTGCCTGGGCTCCCCGCCGGGCGGATGACGGGGTGGTGTTCGGCAATGTTGTGGCCGCCCTTGGCCCGCGCCTGCCGGCCGATGCCATCGTGACGCTGGATGCCGGCACGTTTGGGGCGCCGTTCTATCGCAAGATCGCCTGGAAGCCCGGCCAACGGCTGTTGGCGCCGATCGCCGGCTCGATGGGCTATGGCATGCCCGCCGCCGTGGCCGCGGCACTACGCCATCCCGGCCGGACGGTGATCTGCGCCGTGGGTGACGGCGGATTCCTGATGACCGGTAGCGAACTGGCCGTCGCCGCCGCGCGCCGGGCGCCGCTCAAGGTATTGTTGAGCGAGAACGGCAGCTATGCCTCGATCCGTATTCACCAGGAGCGTGCGCATCCCGGCCGGACGTCCGGCACCGATCTCGTCAACCCGGACCTGGCGATGATGGGGGCGGCCTATGGCTATCCGGTCATGGTGGTGCGGGAGGAAGCGGAAATCCCGGCGCTGCTGGATGCGCTCGTGGCGCCGGGGCCGCTGTTTGCTGTTGTGCACACTTCGCTTTCGGCGGTGTTGCCGAAGTAGGGAAGGGAGGTCTTCTTTTTGTGAACAAAAAGAAGCAAAAAAACTTTACTCGTTTGCCGGATGGCCGGCGCTGTGGTCTTCCCGGGGGCCAATCTGCGCCGAAAACGGCGGTGCTTATTTTGCCGCGCGCAAGTGGATGAAGTTTTTTTGCTTCTTTTTGTTCACAAAAAGAAGTCTTCCCTTCAAACTACTTTTTTCGCTCGCAACCCCGCGATCCCCGCGGCATCGAAGCCGAGTTCGCCCAGGATGGCATCGGTATGTTCGCCTTGTTCGGGCGTGGTGTTGCGGACTTCCCATTTCGAGCGGCTCATGCTGATTGCTTGGCCGACCAAGCCGACGGTGCCAAGCGTGGGGTGCTGGACGGGGCGCGCCATGCCGAGGTGCTGGACTTGCGGGTCGGCGAAGACCTGGTCCATGGAATAGATGGGTCCGCAGGGGACGCTGGCGGCGTTGAGGTCGTCGATCCAGGCGGCCGAGGTTTTACCGCGGGTGACGGTTTCGATCTCGGCGTTCAAGGCCCGGCGGTTTTTCGAGCGCAGGATGTCGGTGTTGTAGTCGGGGTGGGTTGCCAGTTCTTCGCGGCCGATGGCGCGGCAGAGGCGGCGGTAGATTTCGTTGCCGGCGGCGGCGATGTTGATGTGGCCGTCGCTGGTGGCGAAGACGCCGGTGGGGATGCTGGTCGGGTGGTCGTTGCCGGCCTGTTCCGGGACTTCGGCGCCGATGGTCCAGCGGGCGGCCTGGAAGTCCAGCATGGCGATCTGGGCGCCGAGCAGGGAGGTTTGCACCCATTGGCCCTTTCCTGACGTTTCGCGGTCCAGGAGCGCGATCAGGATGCCCTGGGCTGCGAAGATGCCGGCGGTGAGGTCGGCGACGGGGATGCCGACGCGGACCGGACCTTGGCCGGGCAGGCCGGTGATGGACATGAGGCCGCCCATGCCCTGGGCGATCTGGTCGAAGCCTGGGCGGTCGCGGTATGGGCCGTCCTGGCCGAAGCCGGAGATCGAGGCGTAGACGAGGCGGGGGTTCTTCTGCTCCAGCGTGGCGTAGTCGATTTTCAGGCGGTCCTTGACGTCAGGGCGGTAGTTCTCGACGACGACGTCGGATTGGGCGACGAGCTTGTAGAAGATGTCGCGGCCTTCGGGGGATTTCAGGTCGAGGGTGAGGCTGCGCTTGTTGCGGTGCAGGTTCCAGAAATCCGGGCCGTGGCGGGCGCCGCCGAGGCCGGCATCGCCTTCTGGTGCCTCGATCTTGATGACCTCGGCACCCCAGTCGGCGAGCTGGCGCACGCAGGTGGGACCGGCGCGGACGCGGGTGAGGTCGAGGATTTTGAAGCGGGCGAGGGGGAGGGTGCTCATGCGGGTATCCTTAGCGGCGTTCAGACATCGGTGTTGGCGGCGTGGCGGCGGGTACGAAGGCGGTGCGGCGATCGCGCGGCACCTCGGCGCGCAGCATCATGCGCCAGACGGTGAACAACGCCATCCCCGCGAATACCGCGACAAGATAGATGAACAGCCCGGGCGGCCCCAGGCGCTCCATCACCAGGCCGCCGGCGAACGGCCCGATGGTGGCCCCGACCGACCAGGCGAGCAACAGGGCGCCGGCGGCGGCAACGGCGTCGCCGCTGTCCAGCCGGTCATTGGTCAAGCCGGCGCCGAGGCCGTACAGCGGCGCCGCCATGCCCGACAGCATGGCACCGAGGACGAGCAGCATGGGGATCGGCGCGGCGCCGACCAGCAGGAACCCGATTGCTGCGGCGGCCGAGCCGAGCAACGCCAGCAGCGCCACCGGCCGCCGGCCGATGCGATCCGACAGCGCCCCGGCCGGCATCTGGATCACCAGCCCGGCGACATTTGCCGCGACCGCGAACAGACCGACGGTGGCGGCACTGTGCCCGAGGCTCTGGAGATAGACCGGCGACAGCGCATGAAACGTGCTGTTGGCCAAACCGGCGGCGATGCCGCAGGCCCAGCCGACCGGCGATACCCGGAATAACGCCAGCAGGCCCATGCGGGTATGGGCGTTGGTGGTGGCGCCGGCCGGCTGGCTCAGGG
>JANXSA010000086.1 GCA_025352915.1 Rhodospirillales bacterium
CTGCCGGTGCGGAACAGCGGGAAGATCACCCCGTCGGCATCCTGGCAAGCACAGGACCAGCGGCCTTGGGCCATGTTCAGCGCCTCCTCCGGCGTGCCCTGGCGGCGGCGCAGGAAGGTGGGCTGGTCGACCATGACGAAGGCAACCTTGAGCCCGACATCGCTCAGCATCTGCTGCACCGCCTCGTTCACCCGGCGGTCATAGGCCGGCGAGGTGAGGAACTGGATCTCCGCCCCCTCGGCGCCAGCCTCCTTGAGCAGGGCACGGGCGCGCGCGGGATCGTAGGGCCAGAACGGCACATCGCCGACCCAGCCGAAGGCCGCCTCGGTCAGCATGATGTCGGCCCGCTTCGGAAAGCCCAGCATCAGGGCGGCAATGATCGTATCACGGTCAATCGCCTGGGCGATCGCCTGGCGCACCCGCTTGTCGCGCGTGGCGCCGACGGCCGGGTTGAGAAACAGATGGGTCACCCGCTCGGTGGCGACACTCATCACCTGCAACGTGCGATCATTCTTCAGCCCGACAGCGTCATCCGGCGACAGGCCGCGGGTGATGTCCGCCCGTCCGGTGCGCACATCGGCGATCCGGGTGGCGATGTCGGGCACTGCGCGGAAGGTGACGCTCTTGAACGGTGGCGTCCCGCGCCAGTAGGCGGGATTGGCCTCCAGCGTGCTGGCGACCCCACGCTGCCATGATTTCAGCGTGTAGGGGCCAGAGCCCAGAACCTGCTGGTTGAAAACCTGATCGCCCAGCTTCTCCACCACCGCCTGTGGCACGATCGACAGCTTCACCAACTGCGCCAGCAGCACCGGATACGGCGACTTGGTTCGCAGCGTCACCTGCGAAGATCCGGTCACGTCGGCGGCAATGATCTGGTCGAATTGCGAAAGCTGGGGGCTGCGAAACGCTGGGTTGGTGACCCGCTTGATGCTGAACACGACGTCCGCCGGCGTCAGCTTCGTGCCGTCACTGAACGCAATATCGCTGCGCAGGTCGAAGACAATCGTGGTGGGGTCGGTGTAGCGCCAGGCGGTGGCAACCTGCGGCACGATCTTCCCGCTGGTATCGCGTGTCACCAGGTTGTCGAAGATGTTGCGATAGACCGAATAGCTCTCGGTGTCCCACTGCACATGCGGATCCATCGTGGCCACATCGCCCGGCAGGTCCACCGTCAACGTGTCTTTTGGTGCCTGCGCGGCCGCCGGAAAGGTCAAGGCGCACGCGGCCAGAAAGCCCATTGTCCAGCCACGCATCATCGAGCCCCCCAAATGTCTGACAGCAATACGGGAAGGCCGCGCGCCCGGCAAGATTGACAGCACCGGAGCCGGCCGAAACCAACCGTCGGATCGGGTCGACGGGAAGGCAGTGCTCCGCTACCGTTGTTTTATCCGCGAGACCGGACGAGCCGCGATAACTTCCAGAACGCCGCAACGGCAAAGGCTTTTTCCCATGTTGCTCTATGAACATCCGGGCTCGCCCTATGCCCAGAAGGTCAAGATTGCGCTCCGCGAAAAAGGCGTGGCCTTTGATGTCGAGCTCCCCAAGAGCCTGGGCACTGGCCAAGTGGATGAGCCCTTTGGCATGACCAATCCGCGGGCGGAGGTGCCGGTACTTGTCGACGGGCACACGAGCATCTTCGATTCCACCATCATCATGGAATATATCGAGGAGCGCTGGCCGAACCCTCCCCTGTTGCCGCGTACGCCGGAAGCCCGTGCCGCGGCGAGGATGACGGAGGATGTGTGCGACACCCAGTACGAAGCGGTGAACTGGGGCTTCGCTGAGGTGGCGGTGTTTGGTCGCGCCAACGGCGCGCTCGCCGATACGTTGCGTGCGGCAGCGGCCCGGCAAACCACAGTGATCCAGAACTGGCTCGCAGTGCGACTTGGGGACGCGGCTTGGTTCGGCGGGGAAGCATTCGGTTGGGCGGATGCGGCCGTTGCACCGATGCTCCACCGCTCGGTTCTTTACGGCATGGGACCGCCTCCAGGCAGCGCACTGGCTGCCTGGTACGAGCGGCTACGGGAACGAGCGTCTGTGGCTATTACCTTCGCTGAATACGAGGCGGCGTCGGCGGGGATGGCGGCCACTATCGAACGCTTCAAGACGGGTGAGCGGCTACGCGAGTATCGCGACAACAGGCTTGAATGGATGATAAAATCCGGCGGTATCGAGGTGGTGCTGGCGGGCTTGCGTGACCGCAACATCCGTTTTCCGTGGCCGAACGACCGATAACCCAGGCGACCAGCCAATTGAGTGAACGGTAAAGCCAGGCAAGGCTGGGCTCTGCCCAGACCCGCCAAAGGCCGACGGCCCTTGGAACCCATTAATTTTCATATAATTAAGGTCCAAGGGCTTGGCCCGTCGCGCGAAGGCGCGCTGGGGGCCTGGCGGGTGCAGGGATGCGCCCTGCTCTTGCCTTCCTTGAGTCTTTGAGTTCTGATGTTCGTTCTAGCCGATCACGCGCTGCCTGTGGCGGCCGGCCAGCCGAGCGACCCTTCCGGGCCGGGCCGGTTGCGCAGCCACCATGACCAGTCCTGTGGGATCAACGAGAACGGATCATTGTGGGCCAGTTCGCGCGCCGCCCAGACCGGCCAGTGCGGGTTCGACAAGGCGGGCCGGCCCAGGAACACCAGGTCGATCAACTCCTCGCGGATGACCTGGTCGGCCACCCTGGGCAGTCCGAGATTCCAGCTCACGCCCACCGGAATACCAACCTCGCGCCGGACACGGCTGCCGCGCTCAACCATGAACGCCACCTCGCCAAACGGCGGATCCTTGATGTCGTCAGTGTTCATGCCCAGGCTGAGATCGGCCAGATCCAACCCGTGCTCCTTCAGCATCGCGACCGCCGTGACGGCATCGTCGAACTGCACGCCGTTCTCGTTGAAATCGTCCGAGCCGAGGCGCATCGTCAGCGGCAGGCGCTCCGGCCAAACCGCCCGCACCGCGTCCATCGCCTCGCGATGAAAGCGCAGCCGGTTCTCCAGGCTCCCGCCATATTCGTCGGTGCGCTGATTGGCCAATGGCGAAAAAAAGCTTGCCCCGAGATAGCCATGTGCAAAATGCATCTCCAGCCACTCGAACCCGGCAGCCAGCGCCCGCTGCGCCGCGCGGGCGTAGCAGCGGTGGAGCTCCTTGATCTCGTCGATCGACAGTGCCTGGACCGGATAAGTATACCGGCCGCCATAGGTAATCGCCGACGGGCCACGAACCTGCCAGCCGTCGGGATGATCCGGCGGCAATTGGAGTTTACCTTCCCAGGGCTTCAACTCGCTGCCCTTGCGGCCGGTATGGCCGAGCTGGGCCGCCGCCACCGCGCCCATGTCCTTGATTACAGCCGTCACCCGCGACAGCCCCTCGATCTGGCTGTCGTCGTAGATGCCGGCGCAATGCGTCCCGGTGCGCCCGTCCGGCGTGATCGCGAGCTGTTCGGGGAACACCAAGCCGAACCCGCCGGCGGCGCGCGATCCCATGAGCATGATGTGGAAGT
>JANXSA010000089.1 GCA_025352915.1 Rhodospirillales bacterium
CCACCTACGCCATCGAGGCCGAGTTCCGCGCCCCAAAACTCGACCCGCACAACCTGCTGATCGATATCGGCCTGGCCAAGACCGAACTGCGAAAAATCCTCGACACCGTCGACTACTACAACCTCGACGACCTGCCCCAGCTCAAGGACCAGAACACCACCACCGAATATATGGCCCACCACATCTGGACCCTGCTCGCCGCAGCCCTCAAGGCCGGCACCCTCGGCGAAGGCGGCCAAGCCGTCACCGCCCTCAAAGTCCTGCTCCGCGAAGCCCCCACCGCCTGGGCCGCCTACGAAGCCCCCCTCTATTGATGCGGGCCTACTGATGCATATCGCCTTCCTCGTCCCCGGCCCGATCACCGCCATCTCCGGCGGCTACGGCTACGACCGCCGCATCATCGCCGAACTCCGCGAAGCCGGCCACACCGTCGACCTCCATGAACTCTCCGGCCACCACCCCCTGCCCGACGCAGCCGCCCGCGCCTCGGCCCACGCCGCCTGGACCGCCATGGCACCAGACGCCCTGCCGGTCATCGACGGCCTCGGCCTGCCCGCCTTCGACGGCCTCATCGACCGCGCCGCCATCGGCCTGATCCACCACCCAACCTCGCTGGAAGCCGGCTTCAGCGAGCCCGACGCCCAGGCCCTGGCCGCCATCGAAAAGCGCCTCTTCCCCGCCCTGGCCGCCTGTATCACCACCAGCGACACCACCGCCGAAACCCTCGCCCGCGACTTCGCTGTCCAACACCTCGCCAGCGTCGTCCCCGGCACCGACGCGGCCCCGCGCAACACCGGCTCAGCCTCGGCAACCTGCCGCATCATCGCCATCGGCAGCCTGATCCCGCGCAAGGGCCACGACCTCCTGCTGCGCGCCCTCGCCCGCCTGTTCGACCTCAACTGGCACCTCACCATCGCCGGCGGCGCGCCGGACCCCATCCACGCCGCCACCCTTTCCAACCTCGCCGAAGACCTCAACATCGCCCAACGAGTCACCTTCACCGGCACCCTCACCGGGCAAGCCCTGGAAGCCCTGTGGCACTCGGCGGACGTCTTCGCCCTGGCCACCCACTACGAAGGCTACGGCATGGCCATCGCCGAAGCCCTCAAGCGCGGCCTCCCCGTCGCCATCACCAAGGGCGGCGCCGCCGCCGCCCTGGTCCCCGACGAAGCCGGCGTGGTCTGCGAAGTCGGCGACCTCGTCACCTACTCCAAAGCCCTGCGCCGGGTGATCTTCGACACCGAACTGCGCGCCGAAATGGCCCAAGCCGCCTGGAGCGCCGGCCAAACCCTGCCCAACTGGCATACCCAAGGTGCCGCCTTCGCCGAAGCACTTGAAAAACTCTCAAAGTAAGGCCTTCTTTTTGTGAACAAAAAGAAGCAAAAAAACTTCATCCATTTAGACCCGACCCAAACGGATAAAAGTTTTTTGGTTCTTTTTTTCAAAAAAGAACATCTTTCTTTCCTCCTTCCCGAGGCCGACTAAATGCCTGAATCCTTCGACGGCGACTGGCTCGCCCTGCGCGAGCCCCACGACGCCGCGTCCCGCAGCCCCACCCGGGCCCAAGCCCTCGCCCGCGCCCTCCCCCCGCGCCCGCGCCTGATCGATCTGGGCGCTGGCACCGGCAGCCTGTTCCGCTGGCTCGCCCCCATCCTGGGCGGCCCGCAAAGCTGGACCCTGGCCGACGCCGACCGCGCTCTGCTGACGCGCGCCTTCGAGGACATCGCCGCCTGGGCCGCCGCAAGCGGCCTGCCCACCACCACCGCCGCCGGCGCCCTTCTGGTCCACACCCCCCAGGGCGCCTGGCGCATCGAAGCCGAAATCGTCGACCTCGCCGCCCCGCTCACCCAGCTTCACCTCAACCGCCACGACGCCGTGGTCTGCAGCGCCCTGCTCGACCTCGTCTCCGCCGACTGGATCGCCTCCCTCGCCGCCATCCTGAAAAAGCCGTTGCTCGCTTGCCTCTCGGTCGACGGCAGCGACGCCCTGCGCCCCGCCCACCCGCTCGACCGCCCGGTTCTCGCCGCCTTCCACCGCGACCAGCGCCGCCACAAAGGCCTCGGCCTCGCCCTCGGCGCCCGCGCCCCCACCGTCCTGCACGCCGCCCTGCGCGCCCGCGGCTTCGCGGTCACCAGCGCCATCACCGACTGGCGCATCCCGCCCGACGCCGCCGACCTGCTCGACATGCTGGCCGCCAGCCACGCCGAGGTTGCCGCCCGCGCCCTGCCCGCCCGCCGCCACGCCATCCGCGCCTGGGCCGGCCTGCGCGCCCGCCAGATCGACCAGCGTCGGCTTGCCATGCGCATCGGCCACCGCGACAGTCTCGCCTTGCCACCGGGATCAATAACGCCCGAGGAGACCTGACATGCCCCCCATCCTGGGCTGTATCGCCGACGACTTCACCGGCGCCACCGACCTCGCCTCCATGCTGGTCAGGAACGGCATGCGCACCGTCCAGGTGATCGGCGTCCCCGCCGCCCTCGCCCCGATCCCGGACGCCGACGCCATCATCGTCGCCCTGAAATCCCGCACCGCACCCGTTCGCCAGGCCGTCTGCGAAAGCCTCGCCGCCCTGGCCTGGCTGAAGGCCGCCGGCTGCCAGCAATTCTTCTTCAAATACTGCTCCACCTTCGACAGCACCGCCGAAGGCAATATCGGCCCGGTCGCCGACGCCCTGGTCGAGACCCTCGGCTGCGGCTTTGCCCTGGCCTGTCCCGCCTTCCCGGTGAACGGCCGCAGCGTCTACATGGGCCATCTCTTCGTCGGCTCCGTCCTGCTCAACGAAAGCGGCATGGAGAAACACCCGCTCACCCCCATGACCGACGCCAACCTGATCCGCGTCCTCGGCCGTCAATCAACCGGCACCGTCGGCCTGGTCCCCTACACCACCGTCGACCAGGGCGCCGTCGCCATCCGGCGCGCGATGATCGGCCTCAAGGAACAAGGCCGCCGCTACGCCATCGTTGACGCCACCAGCGACACCCATCTGCGCGCCATCGGCGAGGCCGCCGAGGGCCACGCCCTGATCACCGGCGGCTCCGGCATCGCCATCGGCCTACCCGAAAACTATCGACGTCAAGGCAAGCTCGCCATCCAGGCTGCCCCCGGCGCGTTACCTGACATTCCCGGCCACTGCGCCGTCCTCGCTGGCTCCTGCTCGCGCGCCACCCTGTTCCAGATCGGCCGCGCCCGCGAAACCATCCCAACCCTGCAACTCGACGCCCTCGCCACCCAAGACGCCGCCGCCCTGGCGCAACAGGCGCTCGCCTGGGCCGACGGCAAGCTCGGCGCCGTCCCCGTCCTGATCGCCGCCTCCGCCGCCCCGGAACAGGTCGAGGCCCTGCAAGCCAAGCTCGGCCGCGACGCCGCCGGCCTGCTGATCGAAACCGCCTTCGCCACCATCGCCGAAGGCCTCATCGCCCGCGGCGTCCGCCAACTCGTCGTCGCCGGCGGCGAAACCTCCGGCGCTGTCGTCACCAAGCTCGGCGTCCAGTCCCTGCGCATCGGCGCCGAAATCGACCCCGGCGTGCCCTGGACCCTCGCCGAAGGCAGCGGCCCCACCCTGAAACTCGCCCTCAAGAGCGGCAATTTCGGCGCCCCCGATTTCTTCCTCAAGGCCTTCGAGCCATGACCGAGCAAGCCCTGCGCGACCAACTCGTCGACCTCGCCGCCTCGCTCTTCGCCCGCGGCTTCTCGGTCGGCAGCGCCGGCAA
>JANXSA010000091.1 GCA_025352915.1 Rhodospirillales bacterium
GTCCAGGGGCTTGGCCCCTGGCGGGTCCAGGGCGGAGCTCTGGCCTAAAAATCGACACCTGGCCAAAACCGAGCGGAGTTTTGCCGCGGTTAATATTGCCCGCTAACGGCGACCGTATGATCCTTAATCAAAGAATGCCGACAAATCACGCTTAACCCGTGTGCAGAAAGACCTGCGTCCTTCCTCCGTATTGGTCAACCTGTTAATGCGCTCGAAGTTGGTCTTTATCTGAGGCCAGTGTCTGCCACCTTCCTCCACTTGGCGCGGGTCACCTATATTCGCCCTAATGGCGATTTCCACCATTTTATTGTTGGCAACGAAACTACAAAGGCTCTGAGCTGCCGCGATCGAGGCGATGTTCTCAAGGGTGTTGCTGTCGGCATGCGCTGAACCAACCTGAGGCCCGACGAGGATGACGATAGAGCCGAGGATGGCACTCAGATGTTTCACTCGACGTTTCCCACATTGAACTAATTTCAAGCCAGATGCGCTGCGCGGCGCGCGGCAGCCGCAAGTTTCAGTGTGCTACTGTAGGCAGACTGCCCGGTGGGTCAAGACGACTGTTACGTCGGAAGGGGAAGCCGTATCGCGAACCTTCGGCGTTCGCATGTCAGAGAATCAGCTTACGGGTCCGGCGCCTTTTTTTGCATTTTGCATGGCGATCGTTGCCGAAGTCCGGGCGCGTGGTCATTGCGCACGACGCTTCATCCTTTGCTAACCAAGCCAGCCGAGACTATCGGCGTGACCAGCAACGACACCCTGCTCGCGCCGCAGCTTACGGCCCTGCGCTGCGCTTTTCTGATCGCCCATCACCACGGTGTGCATCTGGCACCCGAGGCGCTGCCGGTGATCGGCAATGACGACATGGCCCTGCCCTTGCGCCGCTCGTTGGAGGGGGCGGGGTTTCGTGTCCGCATGCTGGAGCGCTGCGGCTGGGCCAAGGCCGCCTCGCTTGGCAGCGCCGCCCCGGCCCTGGCGCGCATGAAGGACGGCCGCTGGGTCATCCTGGTACATGCCGGCCCAGCCGAGGACGGTGACACTGCGGCCATTCTCGACCCACAGCGCGAGGCCGAGGGCGTGTACGCCTTGCCGCGCGATGCCTTCCTCGCCACCTGGTCCGGCACGCTGCTGCTGGCGCGCCGCGCCCCGCGGCTGACCGACGAGAACCAACCCTTTGGGCTCAGCTGGTTCATCCCCGAGTTGTTGCGCCAGCGCGGGATGCTGGCCGGTGTCGGAGTCGCCGCCATTGCGTCCAACCTGATCGGCTTCGCCATTCCGCTGCTGCTGCAAGTGCTGATCGACCGGGTGGTGCAGCATGAGGCGCGCAACACGCTGGCGGTGGTGGTCGGGCTGTTCGTGCTGCTGGCGCTGTTCGACGCCGCCTTCTTCTATGTCCGCCAGCGTTTGATGCTGCTGGCCGGCGGCAAGGTTGACGCAAGACTGGGTGCGCGCAGCTTCGCCCATCTACTGTCGCTGCCACTTTCGGTGTTCGAGACCAGTGCCGCCGGGGTGCTGGCGCGCCACCTGCAACAGACCGAAAAGCTCAGGCATTTCCTCACCGGGCGGCTGTTCCAGACCATGCTCGACGCCGCGATGCTGCCGGTGCTGCTGGTGCTGCTGGCGCTGTATTCCGGCGTGCTGACCCTCGTGGTGCTCGGCTTCGCCACCGCCATCGCCGTCTGCATTGCCGCGTTGATCCCGCTGTTCCGCCGCCGCCTTACCGCCCTCTACGCCGCCGAGGCCGAACGCCAGGCGCAGCTGGTGGAGACGTTGCACAACATGCGCGCGGTCAAGGCGCTGGTCCTGGAGCGCACGCGCCAGCGCGCCTGGGATGCAAGCCTGGCCAGCACCGTGCGCCGCCAATGGGAGGTCGGCGGCATCGGTGCCGTTGCGGGCGCGGCTACGGGATTGCTGGAAAAGCTGATGCAGGTCTCGGTCCTCGGGGCCGGCGCGCTGCTGGTGTTCGACGGCGCGCTGAGCCTGGGCGCGCTGGTTGCCTTCACCATGCTGTCCGGCCGGGTCAGCGGTCCCCTCGTGCAGATCGTCACCCTGATCAGCGAGTATCAGGAGGCCGCGCTGTCGGTGCGCATGCTGGCCACCGTCATGGACCGCCCAAGCGAACGCGCGGTCCAGGCGCGCCCGGCCCGCCCGGCAATCACCGGCCGCCTGCATTTCGAGAACCTCCGTTTCACCTATCCCGGTGCCCTGACGCCCGCCCTGGCCGATGTTTCCCTCACTATCGAGCCGGGCCAGGTGATCGGCATCGTCGGCCGCTCCGGCTCCGGCAAGACGACGCTGACCCGGATGATCCAGGGCATCGAACCGCCGCAGGCCGGGGTGATCCTGGTGGACGGCATTGATATCCGCCACATCGACCTCGGTCATCTCCGGCGCGGCATCGGCGTGGTGCTGCAGGAGAACATGCTGTTCCGCGGCACCATCCGCGACAACATCGCCGCCGCCAACCCGGAGGCGAGCCTGGAGGAGGTGGTCACCTCTGCCCGCCTGGCCGGGGCGGAGGAGTTCATCCGTCGCCTACCGCACTCCTACGAGACTCGGGTCGAGGAAGGCGGCGCCAACCTGTCCGGCGGCCAGCGCCAGCGCATCGCCATCGCCCGCGCCCTGCTGACCGCGCCGCGCCTGTTGGTGTTTGACGAGGCGACCAGCGCGCTCGACCCCGAGAGCGAAGCGCTGGTGAACCGCAACCTCGCGGACATGGCGCGCGGGAGAACGCTGATCGTCGTTTCGCACCGCCTGTCCACGCTGGTGCGCGCCGATGCCATCCTGGTGCTGGAACAGGGGCGCGTGGCCGATTTCGCGTCGCATTCGGTGCTGCTGAAGCGCTGCGAGATCTATCGCGCGCTGTGGCATCAACAGACCGAGCATATGGCGTGAACGCCGCCGCCCTGCCCTGGCTGCGCCGTCGCGTGGCGGCAGCACCGCGCACTGATCCGGCCATTCTCGCTTTCCAGGACGATCTCGATGCGTTGGTGGCCGAGCAGCCGCCGCTGCTGCTGCGGCTGTGGCCAGCATTGGGCGCGGGGCTGCTTGCCGCCCTGATCGCACTCGCCGCCATCGCGCGGGTCGATATTGTCGTGACCGCCAGCGGCCGGCTGGTGCCGGAAACCCCGCCGGTGGTGCTCGCCCCGATCGACCGCGCGGTGCTGCGCGAATTGCTGGTCCGGCCCGGCGAGCGCGTGCGCGCTGGCCAGGTGATGGCGCTCCTTGACTCGACCTTCACCGGCGCGGACCGCGATGCCCTGATGGCGCAGCGCCGCAGCATCGTCGCCCTGCGCGATCGCCTGGAGGCCGAGCTGGCAAGCCGGCCGCTGCTGGCCGCCTCCGATGGCGAAGCGGTGTTGCAGGGCGAACTGCACGCCCAGCGTGGCGCGGTGCATGCCGCGCGGATTGCCGCCCATGATGCCGAACTCGCCGCCCTGCGCGCCGCCCACGACGCCGAGTTTCGCGCTGGCAGCGGCATTGCCGAACAGCTCGCCATCGCCGCCGAGGTCGAGGTGATGCGCGCGCGCCTGGTCGAATCCCAGGTCGGATCGCGCCTCGCCCTGCTAGCGGCCCGGAATGCACGGCTGGACGCCGACAAGGAACAACAACGCCACGCCAGCCGCCTGGACGAACTGCGCCTGCGCCTGGCCGGCCGCGGCGCCGAGCGCGACGCCTATCTGCGCGACTGGCAGCGCCAGGTGGCGGAAGAACTGGCCCGGCTGCGCCCCGAGCTGGCGCGCGTCGATGAACAGCTTGCCAAGGCCCGCCGGCTGGACGCCCTGACCGAATTGCGCGCGCCGCGCGATGCCGTGGTGCTGGAAACCGCCCGCCGCGCCCCGGGCTCGCTGGTCCGCGAGGGCGAGGCGCTGGTGGTGCTGATCCCCGAAGATGTGCCGCTGACCGCCGAGATCACCTTGCGCTCGGCCGATACCGGCCGGCTGCAACCGGGCGACCCCGCGCGCCTGAAAATCGATGCCTTTCCCTGGCGGCGCCACGGCGCGTTGGCCGGCACACTGCGTACGGTCAGCCAGGAATCCTATCCCGACCAAGCCGCCGGCACGGCCCTGCATCGCGCCGCCATCACCATTCCCGCGCCATCGCTGATCCATCTGCCACCCGGCACGGTCCTGTTGCCCGGCATGACGTTGTCGGCCGACATCAAGGTCGGAACCCGCAGCGTCCTGGACTTCTTCCTCGATCCCCTGTTGCGCGGCCTGGACGAAAGCCTGCGCGAACCCTGAAGGATAACCGCCATGACCGACGCCATGATGCTCGCCGACCGCCCCGTCGAAACCGAGATCGCCGTGCGCACCGTGCTGCATGTCGGCTGCGGTGCCGCCAATCCCGCCAAGATCCCGCCCGCCTTCTTCCCCCATGCAGAATGGCAGGAGCTGCGGCTGGATATTGACCCGGACGTGGCGCCCGACATCCAGGCCAGCATCACCGACATGCCGATGGTCGGCAACGCCACCGTGGATGCGGTGTGGTCATCGCACAACCTGGAGCACCTGGCGCCGCACGAGGTAGCGATCGCACTGGCCGAGTTCTTCCGCGTGTTGCGGCCCGGCGGCTTCCTGCTGGCCACCGTGCCGGACCTGCAACAGGTGGCGAGCCTGGTGGCCGAGGACAAGTTGGAAGATGCCGCCTACATCTCGGCCATGGGACCGATCGCGCCGCTCGACATGCTGTACGGGTTGCGCCAGGCGTTGGCAGGCGGCAACCACTTCATGGCGCATCGCACCGGCTACACCGCCACCACGCTGGAGGCCGCCTGCACCCGCGCCGGTTTTGCCCCGGTGCGGGTGATCCGCGATGGCCACTTCGCGCTCTGGGCGACGGCGGTTCGCCCAGCCTGACGAGGGCGGCCCGGCCTAGTCCTGCGGCGGCGCGAGGCGGATCCGGCGATACGCCGCCTCCAACCGCCGGGTGAAGCCTTCCGTGTCGCCCAAGCTGCGCGCCCAGGCATCGCCGGCCAGATGCAAACGTAGCGCCTGCATCGCCGCAGCGTCGCGTGACAACGCCACCGCCTTGGCCACGTAATCCTCCAGATCCCCCGCAATCAGCTCCGGCAGACCGATCGCCGTCAACAAACTGGCAGCCATCCGTGCCGCAAACGCCCGCCCGGCCAGCGTCAGCAGCGGCAACCCCACCCGCAGCGCGTCAGACGCAATGGTGCCGGCGTTGTACGGCGTCGTATCCAAGAACAAATCACCCAGCGCCATGCGGGCGCGATAATGCGCGGGATCAACCCGTGGCGCGAAAATCAGCCGCTCCGGCGCCAATCCCGCCGCTTCCCAACGCACCGCGAGGTTGCCCCGGCTCGCCTCGCCGTCATCCACCAGCCACAGCACGCTGCCCGGCACACCGGCGACAATACGCACCCAGGCCGCAAACATCTCCGGCGTGATCTTGTAGTGGTGCGAGAAGCAGCAGAATACAAAGCCATCGTCCGGCAGCCCCTCGGCCGCCCGGCTAACCGCCGGCAGGTCGATCGGGCGGCTGTCATTGGCCTGGTAGCACCCCTCCAACGCCAGCGGCGCCGGCGCATACAGCGACGCCGATTCCGGCGGGATGGCGACGGAGTCACAGATCAGCCAATCCAACTCCGGCAGCGGCACCGACCCGATATAGCCGAGGTAAGTCGCCTGCACCGGCGCCGGCTTCCAACGCAGCACACCCATGCGGGCGCCACGGGTCAACCCGTTGAGATCGATCAGGATGTCGATCTCGTCCGCCCGGATCCGCCGCGCCGCCGTCTCGTCGTCCATGGCACCGATCAGCACGTGGTGGTCAAATGCCGCGACAACGCGGGCGCGCAACTCACTGCCGTCCTCGGGCGAAGCGCAATAGCCGAACACCTCGAATGCATCGCGATCGTGCCGCTCCAGCACTTCGGCGATCAGGAAGCTCATCGCATGACGGCAAAAGTCGGATGACAGATAGCCGATCCGTAGCCGCTCATGGCGATACCCCTGCATCGGCGCCAGGCGGGCCGCCGCCGCGGGCACTTTGCGCGCGATCCAGGCGGATGCCACCTCGCCCTGCATTACCGGATCATCGAACAACGCCAACGCCCCCAACGGCCCGGCATGACGCCGCAACGCCGCCTCCGGCACCGCGCAATCCGCACCATCGATCACCGGCCAGACCGCCATGCGCTGGCGCAGATGCACCCAATGCTGGATCACGTCGGGCTGCTCGGGGTTGATGCGCAGTGAGGCGCGCAATTCGGCCGCGGCCTGTGCCAGCTTGCCGTCATCCTCGAGCATCCGGCCGAGATGCATGTGCAACACCCGCCGCGTGCCTTCGTCCGGCAGCGCCCGGCGCCAGGTCGCCAGCGCCTCGTCACGCTTGCCCTGCGCCTCCAGCGCCAATCCGAGATTGACCGCGGCCTCATGCAAGTCGGGCTTCAGCGCCAGGGCATTGCCATACGCTATTACCGCCTGTGCACCGTCACCTTTCTGCAGCAAGGCAACGCCCAGATTGAACCAGACGGCATAGGCATCGGCCGCCCCTGGGTTCGCGCCAAGCCATAGCTGCGCCAGCGCACCGCGATCGCCGTCGCCAACCTCCGCGAATAACGCGAGAATCCGCAACGACGATAGCGCCCCCACCGTGCGAGCAAGCCGTGGCATGGCTTCGGGCGGGGTCGAACCCAGCCCTCCGGCCGCCCTCATGCGCGCCGCCAGCCAGGCCTCGTCGCCAGGCAACGGCAGGGGAACGGGAAACACCGCGATGTTCATTGAGCGACTCCTTCAGCTCGGACGCCCCGATTTTCCTGCCAAAAGGTAAACAATCGGTTTGGCCCGCCCAAAACCTCACCGCTCAAAAAAATCGCGCGCCGTTAAGCGGGCGGTAAGCCGCAGCCGCCACGATGCGATCTCATCCGGGAAACAGAAGGTTCCCCGTTTTCATTGCCTCGTCGCGGCGCCACAATGGGCGCCGGGGCGCCTGGATACCTTCTGACCCGGAGCTCCCCATGTCGATCATCCCGATTCTGACAACCGACCAGATCCAGGCGCTGACCACCGCGACGCTGGCCGCCTTGACCACCGACGATATCCGCGCCTTCACCACCGCCCAGATGGTGGCACTGACATCCGCGCAGGTCCCGTCCTTCACCACCGCCCAGCTCCCGTCCTTCACCACCGCCCAGCTCGCCGCGATGGAAACCGCCGATGTCGCAGCACTGACCACAACCCAGCTGCGCGCCCTCGCCTCAACCCAGGTCCCCGGCCTCACCACCGCGCAAGTCGCCAACCTCACCACGAGCCAGATCGCCGGCCTCGCCTCAACCCAAATCGTCGGCCTCTCCAC
>JANXSA010000102.1 GCA_025352915.1 Rhodospirillales bacterium
GGTGCGCTTCATCCTCCACGGTCTGGACGCCGAGCAGATGGAGCGGGCGTTTCGTAACCATGCTGCCGGTCTCGCCGATGTCCCGGTCGATGGCGCGAGCACTCCGACGACGGTGGCAATCGACGGCAAGACGCTGCGCGGCAGCTTCGATGCCTTCTACGACCGCAAGGCGGCACATCTACTGAGCGCCTTTGCCGCCGACGATCAGATTATCCTTGGCCATCTGGCGATTGCCGAAAAGAGCAACGAAATTCCCGCCGCTCAGAACATGATCGCCACGCTGGGCCTGACCGGGCGCCTGTTCACCCTCGACGCAATGCACTGTCAAAAAAACTAGGCCGGCAAAGTTGGCTGTTTGCTGGTGTCCTGCGCTGTGATTCTGGTGCCTTGCGGGAGGTGAAGGATGGGGAGGACATTGGCGCGGCCGCGGCCAGATCGGGAGGAGAGCATGCAAAGCTGTGGGGTTCATTACGCCGCCAACGCGACTGCTTCATCGCCGTTCGCAGGGTGGAAGCCGGGATAGCGATGACGGAAGGCATCCTCGAGCGTATCGTTCAGCACCGCTGTTCGCACGTCGAGGAAGGGCTGCACGGTCGCCCTGTTCCAGCGCATCTGCTGCTTCTTGTTCATGCGTTTGGCAATGATCTCGTTGACCAAACTCTCCACGAACGCGGTCGAGATCGGTTCACCATTCCGGCGCCGGGCGGCGTAATGCACCAGCGCTCCCTGGTTCCGCTCGAGGTAGGCCAGCAGCTCGCCGACGTGGTGTTCCAGGCGCCCGATGCCTGCCATGCCGTGGATAGATGGACGCCGCGCCCAGCGGCATAGCGCCGCGAGTTTGCGCCGGCATCCTGGCCAACGCCCGTGCCACAAGCGCCACTTCGCACGCTCCAGTGCGCGAACCGCCTCGGTGGCCTGTGCGTCGGCCGCTCCAAGGCCGCGAGCCGCCTGCAGCGCGTGCTCGAAACGCACCGCGGCGTGCCACCAGTCGAGCACGACTGTGGCATTCGGCAGTGCCGCGCGTTGCAGCCGCCACAGCCCGGCATCGCCGTCGCATAACACGGTCGCCGGGGTGTCCGCCGTTACGCCTGCCAGCGCGAGCGCCTGCTGGAACGCATCGGACGCGATCGTGGGGCTGTTGCGCGCGAAGGCGAAGCGGGACTGGCTGCCCTGAGCGTCAATTACCTTGCCGGCGATCACCTCAAAATGCCGCTCGTCCTGGCGGTGCCGGCTGCGGACGTAGCCGCCATCAAGCCCAACAACGACGGGTTCGGCCGGTCGTGCCGTCGCCGGCTCCGCCGTTGTCGTGACCTTCGGCTGCACAACGGCCTCACCGATCCGCATGGTCCTGTTGCGCACCGTGCCCGCGTTCGGCGCCCCGCTGACAGGCAGCAGCTCCGACAGCAGGTCTGCGACCTTGCCAAACGGCACCAGCGCCGCATACCGCGCCGTCACATAGGCCAGTTCGGGCGCCACGGTCGCGGCCTCAAGGTCAAAGGCGGCGAAGCTCTTTGCTTCGCCCGTCCCCTGGCAGGAACAGGCGAGCAGGCGGCGAACCCGGATTGGCACGTCGCCGAACAGCGAGCGGAATGTCGCGATGTAATGTCCCTTGCTGGCCAGGACGCGCCCGCAAGCACTACATGTGCGGCGGTCCTCGCCGGCAATTGTCACCTGTTCCGGGACGATCTCCGCCTGGATCGCGGCTGTCAGCCGCTTTACCTCCGCGAGACGAAGCCCAAGGTCGGCCAGGCCTGCCTGCTCATCGCGTTCGAGGCGTGCGACCTCCACTTCCGTCGTCTCCCCGGTCTCAAACTCCGTCACCAACTTGACCCGCCACACCAGCTTTGGCACCAGCTCACTCTCGTCCCGTGAGCCCATAACCTACCGAACCCAGAACAAACCCCACAGCTTTGCATGCTCTCGTGCTCTACTTCGACCCCTGGACGCGGGACTGTGTGGACGACTACCGTACAACGGTTGTTGATAAGGTCCCGGACCCGGACCTGCTGTGCCAGCTCAACGGCCTCCCTAATCGCGACTCCCTACGCCGCAAGCACAGCACCTCGGAATACTGGGTGGCGGCCCTCGGCTTCTGGCCAGGATTGTGCTCGCTGATGCCGCTGGACCCGCGCGCGCGGCTGAACGCACCGAAATACAATCCCCCGCGCACCTGGACACCGAAAGGTACCATTGGCCACGGAGGCGCGATCACCTGTATCTATCCGGACCGAACGCCGGGCGGCTACCAGATCTTCGCGCGCACGCCGATGCCGACCTGGGATCGCGAACAGCGCCTTCCG
>JANXSA010000356.1 GCA_025352915.1 Rhodospirillales bacterium
GTCACCGGCCTGGTCGACGCCCTGATGGACAGCATCCCCATCGTCTGCCTCACCGGCCAGGTCCCCACCCACCTGATCGGCAACGATGCCTTCCAGGTAGTTGTGTTTGGTGGCGGGCCGGGTGATGCCGGTGGTGTCGGCTTCCTGGAAGGCATCGTTGCCGATCAGGTGGGTGGGGACCTGGCCGGTGAGGCAGACGATGGGGATGCTGTCCATCAGGGCGTCGACCAGGCCGGTGACCGCGTTGGTGGCGCCGGGGCCGGAGGTGACCAGGACGACGCCGACTTTTCCGGTGGAGCGGGCGTAGCCTTCGGCGGCGTGGACGGCGGCTTGTTCGTGGCGGACCAGGATGTGGCGGATGGCGTTCTGGTTGAAGATGGCGTCGTAGATCGGCAGGACCGCGCCGCCGGGATAGCCGAAGATCACTTCTACGCCCTGGTCCTTGAGGGCGCGGAGGAGGATTTCGGCGCCCGCTGCTTGGTCGGGCGGGGCATCGGCGGTCTGGTTCTGGCTCATGGGCGGGACATAAGGCTTTGGGGCTTGCTGCGTCAAGCGGTGGCGCGAATAAAACGGAAGATTTCGGCCCGTTCACTTTCTGATAATTGCGTGAAATCGTTGATTCGCGCATGTATTGCATGCGTGCGGGCGGGGTCGGCCATGCGTTTGTGGCGGAACCAGGTGGCCTGGCGCTTGGTGTATTGGCCGGTGACCTGTTCGGCGCGTTGGGCGGCCTGGGGCAGGGGCATCTCGCCGCGCAGGTGGGCGGCGAGTTCGGGGACGCCGTGGGCGCGCATGGCGGGCACGGCGGGGTCTAGGTCTTGGGCGAGCAGGGCCTGGACTTCGGCCAGGGCGCCTTGGGCGAGCATGGCGGTGAAGCGACCGGCGATGGCGGTGCGCAGGGTTTCCCGGGGCGGGTCGAGCAGGAGGGCGCTGAAGCGCCAGGGGGCGGGGGTGCCTTTTTCGGATTGCCACGCCACCAGGCCGCGGCCGGTGCCGCGCCAGACCTCCCAGGCGCGGGCGACGCGCTGGCTGTCGCTGGGGCGCAGGCGGGCGGCGGTGGCGGGGTCGACCTTGGCGAGGGAGGCGTGCAGGGCGGTCGGGCCGTGTTCGGCGAGGAGCCAGCGGGCCTCGGCGCGGGCGGGTTCGCCGCATTCGGGGATGTCTGAGATGCCGTCGACCAGGGCGGCGAAGTAGAGGCCGGTGCCGCCGCAGAGGATCGGGAGCTGGCCGTTGGCGTGGGCGGTGGCCATGGCGTGCAGGGCGGTTTCGCGCCACCAGGCGGCGTTGCCGGGCTCGGCGGCGGGGCGGATGCCGTAGAGGGCGTGCGGGGCGCGGGCTTCTTCTTCTGGCGTCGGGCGGGCGGTGATGATGCGCAGGTCGCGGTAGACCTGCATGGAATCGGCGTTGATCACCACGCCGTTGAGTTGTTCGGCCAAGGCGAGGGCGAGGGCGGATTTGCCGGAGCAGGTGGGGCCGGCGACGAGCAGGGCGTGCGGGAGTGGGCTCACTTGCCCGATGCCTCGGCCGGCTGCATACGGGCGGGATGACGCATGTTTTGACCCTCGTCGTCGATCGCGACGCCACGACCTTGTCCGATGCCGTTATCGCGCGGGTGCGCGATGCGATCCAGGGGGCCGAGCCCGAGATCCTGTCACCGCGCGAGGCCGCCGATATTCCCTGTCGCGCGGTGCCTGATCCCGCGGTGATCGCCGCGGCGCTGGGCGCGGCGCCGGTGGACGCCATCACCACAAGGGCGCGCGGGCGGCGCAAGGCGTTGTTGATCGCCGACATGGACAGCACCATCGTGACCTCGGAGACGCTGGACGAGATCGCCGCCTATGCCGGGATCAAAGAGCAGATCGCCGCCATCACCCGGCGCAGCATGAACGGGGAAATTGATTTTGCCACCGCGCTGCGCGAGCGGGTGGCGATGCTGAAGGGGCTGGGCATCGATGCGCTGGAGAAAACCTGGGCGCAAACGAAGCTGACCCCCGGGGCGCGCGAGCTGGTGGCGACGATGAAGGCGCACAACGCCACCACCGCCCTGGTCTCCGGCGGCTTCACCTGGTTCACCGGGCGCGTCGCCGAGCTGGTCGGCTTCGACATCCATCGCGCCAACGTCCTGCTGGATGACGGCGCGGTGCTGACCGGCGAGGTGGGCGAGCCGATCCAGGATGCCTTTTCCAAGGTGCAGGCGCTGGAGGAACTCGCCGCAGCGCGCGGCATCAAGCTGTCGGCCACGCTGACGGTCGGCGATGGCGCCAACGACCTGCAAATGCTGGCCGCGGCCGGGCTTGGCGTCGCCTACCACGCCAAGCCGATCGTCGCCGCCCAGGCCCGCGCGCAGGTGCGCCACGCCAACCTGCGCGCGCTGCTGTTCGCCCAGGGCTACCGGCTGGCCGATATCACCGGCGCGCCATAACCCGCCACCCCGTTTGGCGGAGCCGCGTATCTCCACCTCCCTGCCAAACGATCCGCAAACCGCCATCCGCGACATCGCCACCCTGCTCGGCGTCGCCGAAGTGCTGCACGAGCTCGCACCGCAACTCGCCGGCACGGTCAAGTTCATCTTCCAGCCCGCCGAGGAAGCCATCGGCGGCATGAAGGTGATGATCGAGGAAAGCATCATGGTCGCCCCCAATGTCGACCTCGCCCTCGGCGTCCAAGCCCTCTCCCGCGCTGCCCTGGACCTCAACCATAAGCGCCTTCGGCTGAAGGGGGCCGTCGAGGCCGTGGGGAAGGCCTCGATGGCCCCCTTCAGCCGAAGGCGCTCAAACGGATGGGGGTCTGGGGCCTCAGGCCCCAGCGGGTCCAGGGCAGAGCCCTGGCCTTCCTGCCTTCCCCGCCCCACAGCCACCCTAGACATCGCGTGTAGCGCCGAGCATGTCGCGCAGGCCGTCGCCCATGAAGTTGATGCCGAGGACCAGGGTGAACAGCGAGATTCCGGGGACCATGATGATCCAGGGCGAGAAGAACATGTATTCCTTGGCTTCGGCGATCATCAGGCCCCAGGAGGGCAGGGGGGGCGGGACGCCGAGGCCGAGGAAGGACAGCGCGGCTTCCAGCAGGATGGCCAGG
>JANXSA010000236.1 GCA_025352915.1 Rhodospirillales bacterium
ACGCCCAGTCCACCGCCGAGTCCCCCCCCCCAGCAATCACCACCCGCTTGCCGCGCAAATCCTCCCGTCGCCGAACATAGTACTGCACCCCCCCCGAAGCCTCGTACCCAGCCAGCCCCTCCAAAGGCGGCCGGTTCGGCCCGAACGCCCCGGCCCCCGCCGCCAGGATCACCGCCTTGCACCTCACGACATCGCCAAGATCAGTCCCCAACACGAACCCGCCAACAGCCCCCTCCAACCGCTCCACCCGCCGCCCCAGCAACAACGCCGGCGAGAACGGCGCGATCTGCTTTTCCAGCTGCGCAATCAACTCCGCCGCCTCAATGGCGGGATGGGCCGGAATGTCATAGATCGGCTTCTCCGGGTACAGCGCCGTACACTGCCCGCCCAACTCGCCCAAAGCATCGATCAACACACACCGCAGCTTGAGCATCCCCAGCTCAAAGGCGGCAAACATCCCCACCGGTCCCGCCCCGATAATCGCCACGTCGGTCTCATAGTTCTCGCTCATCCCAATCCCGCCTCCGCACTGCCCCGCATTGTGCCCTGCCATGCCAGTCAGGCAAACTGCCCCCATGCGCCGACTCCTGCCGTCCCTCCAAGCGACCGAAGCCTTCGCCGCCGAAATCGCCGCCGCGGTCCGCCCCGGCGACGCGATCCTGCTCGACGGCCCCCTCGGCGCCGGCAAATCCGCCTTCGCCCGCGCCTTCCTCCGCACCCTCACCGCCACCCCAACCCTGGACGTCCCCAGCCCCACCTTCACCCTGGTCCAGACCTACGACACCCCGCGCGGCCCGGTGCACCATTTCGACCTCTGGCGCCTCGACGGCCCCGCCGCCCTCGAAGAACTCGGCTGGGACGACCTGACCCGCGACATCGTCCTGGTCGAATGGCCCGATCGCCTCGGCCACCTGACCCCTGAAAACGCCCTCACCATCCACCTCGCCCACGCCGGCGACGACGCGCGCGAAGCCACGCTGATCCGATGAACCTCGCCACCCTGCCATTCAACGCCCCGTTCCTCGACCACATCGCCAAAACCTGGTTGCACCAGCACGGCGACCGCCAGGGCCTGATCCTCCTGCCCACCCGCCGCGCCGCCCGCTCCCTCGCCGAAGCCTTCCTCCGCGCCAGCAATGGCAAACCCCTCTTGCTGCCCCGCATAACCGCCATTGGCGCGCTGGACGAAGCCCCCCTGACCCTCGCCGGCGCGCTGGACCTGCCGCCGGCCGTCGAACCCGCCCACCGCCTCGCCGCCCTGACCCGCCTGGTGATGGCCCTCCCGCAAGAGCACCTCGCCGGTGCGGCCGACCGTGCCTGGAAACTCGCCCGCGAACTCGCCGTCCTGATGGACCAGGCCGAACGCGCCGAACTCGACCTGCGCGAAGCCCTCGAACGTGCCGCCGAAACCGAACACGCCGCCCACTGGCAGGTGACGCTGAACTTCCTGTCCATCGTCACCCAAGCCTGGCCTGCCTGGCTCGCCGACCAAGGCCTGATGAATCCTGCTGCGCGCCAGGCCAAACTGCTGAGCGCGCAAGCCGAAGCCTGGACCGCCACCCCCCCGGACCACCCGGTCTGGACCGTCGGCATGCAAGGCGGCATCCCCGCCGCCGCCCGCCTCCTGCGTGCCGTCGCCGGAATGTCGCTCGGCCAGGTCGTCCTGCCCGGCCTCGACCTCGTCATGCCCGACGAGATCTGGGAAAAACTCGACGACTCGCACCCCCAAGCCGGCATGCGCAACCTCCTCGCCGGCCTTGGCGCGCGGCGCGGCGATGTCGTACAATGGGATGCCCCGGACGGCCGCGTCGCATTGCTTTCGCGGGCACTGCTGCCGGCCATCGCCCTGGGCGACTGGCGCCAACCCGGCCCGGTCGAAACCGACGGCCTCTATCGCCTGGAAACCGCCGACCAGCAGGAAGAAGCGGTGGCCATCGCCATGATCCTGCGCGACGCGCTGGAACAGCCCGGCCGCCGCGCCGCCCTGGTCACCCCCGACCGCGCCCTGGCCGGCCGGGTATCCGCCGCGTTGCAACGCTGGGACGTGCTGGCCGACGACTCCGCCGGCGAACAACTCGCCCATGCCCCGCCGGCGGTGTTCCTGCGCCTGCTGGCGGCGACGGTTGCCGACGACCTCGGCCCGGTCAGCCTGATGGCGCTGCTGAAACACCCCTTCGCCGCCGCCGGCATGGCCCCGGCCACCTGCCGGGCGGCGGCACGGACGCTGGAACTGGCCTGCCTGCGCGGCCCCCGTCCCCCCGGTGGCCTGACCGGATTGCGCCAAAAGGTCGATCGGGTGACGGACGCACGGCGCGATGGCCTGGTCGACCTGCTCGACCGGCTGGAAGCCTGCCTGGAACCGCTGCTGCGCCAGTCCGTGGCGATGTCACCGGCCATAATGCTCGCCGGACTGGTCGAGGCCGCCGAGGCGCTGGCCACCACCGGCGAACGGCCCGGCCCGGCGATCCTGTGGGCGCAGGAGGAAGGCGAGGCCCTGGCCACCACCCTGGCCGCGGTGCTGCCGCATTTGACGCTGCTACCGGACCAGCCGCCATCGGTGCTGCCGGGCCTGTTCGATGCGTTGCTGGAAGGGGTGGTGGTGCGCAGCCGCCGCGTATTGCGGGGACGCGAAGCGACGGGCGAACATCCCCGGGTGTTCATCTGGGGCCTGTTGGAAGCCCGGCTGCAGACGGCGGAAACCATCGTGCTCGGCGGGCTGACCGAGGCCGTCTGGCCGCGTGCGACAGACCCCGGCCCGTGGATGAGCCGGCTGATGCGAATGAAGGCCGGGTTGCCCTCGCCGGAGGAGGCGGTCGGGCAGGACGCCCATGATTTCGTTGCCGCCGCCTGCGCCGCGCCGGAGGTAATCCTGTCCTGCCCACGCCGCCGCGACGGCGCCCCGGCGGTGCCGGCGCGCTGGCTGACCCGGCTGGACGCATTCCTGGCCGGGAACGGACTGGCGTTGCCTGAGCATCCCGCCGCCGCCTGGGCCGAGGCGCTGGACCGGCCGGACGGGCCGGCCAGACCGGTGGCCGCTCCCCGCCCCTGCCCGGCTGTGGCGCTGCGGCCGCGGCGGCTCAGCGTGACCGAGATCGAGACCTGGCTGCGCGATCCCTATG
>JANXSA010000372.1 GCA_025352915.1 Rhodospirillales bacterium
TCCTTCTAGATCGTCGTGGTACCGCGGGCGATGGCGGCGACGCCGGTTCGGGAGACTTCGGCGAGGCCGAGGCCGCGCATCAGGTCGATGAAGGCGTCGAGTTTTTCGGTGTTGCCGGTCATTTCGAAAACGAGGCTCTCCAAGGTTGCGTCGATGACGCGGGCTCGAAAAGCTTCGGCGAGGCGCAGCGCTTCGACGCGGTCGGGGCCGGTGCTGATCATCTTGATCAGGGCGAGTTCGCGGGCGACGTGGGGGCCTTGGGTGGAGAGGTCGGCGATGCGGTAGACTTGGACCAGGCGGTCGAGCTGGGCCTTGATTTGTTCGATCACCATGTCGGTGCCGGAGGTGACGATGTTGATGCGGCTGTGGTTGCGGGCCGGGTCGACCGAGGCGACGGTGAGGCTGTCGATGTTGTAGCCGCGGCCGGTGAACAGGCCGATGACGCGGGCGAGGATGCCGGCTTCGTTTTCGACCAGCACGGAGATGATCGCCGAGCGTTGCTGGGGGAGGTTGGGCATTTTGGCGTGATCCTGACGGGGGGCGGGGGCGGCTGGCGGGCGTCGAGCGCTATACCAGGGCCAGGCCTTCGTCGGTCAGGGATTTGGCGCCGCCGATTTGCAGCGAGGTGCCGTGTTCCGGGCCGAGGATCATTTCGTTGTGCGGGGCGCCGGAGGGGATCATCGGGAAGCAGTTTTCTTTTTCGTCGACGCAGATGTCGGCGATGACGGTGCGGTCGAGCGTGATCATTTCGCGGATTACGTCGTCGAGCTGGTCGACCGAGGTGGCGCGCAGGCCGACGCCGTGGAAGGCATCGGCGAGCTTGACGAAATCGGGCAGGGCTTCGGTGTATGATTCGGAGTAGCGGCCGCCGTGCAGGAGTTCCTGCCACTGGCGGACCATGCCCATGTATTGGTTGTTGAGGATGAAGACTTTGACCGGCAGGCGGTATTGGGAAAGCGTCGACATTTCCTGGATGTTCATCAGGATGCTGGCCTCGCCGGCGATGTCGATGACCAGGGCGTCGGGGTGGGCGATTTGCACGCCCATGGCGGCGGGGAGGCCGTAGCCCATGGTGCCGAGGCCGCCGGAGGTCATCCAGCGGTTGGGGGCGTCGAAGCCGAAATACTGCGCGGCCCACATCTGGTGCTGGCCGACTTCGGTGGTGATGAAGGTTTCGCGGCCGGATTTGGCGCGGAGTTCCTGGGTGATGTCGTAGAGGCGCTGGACCGCGTATTGCGGTTTGATGATGGCGCCCTTGGTCATGTCCTGGGTGAAGCGCAGGCAGTCGATGCCGCGCCAGGTGTTGATTTGTTTCCACCAGGCGGTGATGGCGGGGCGGTCGAGCTCGGCGGGGTCGGAATCCCAGGCGGCGAGGATGGCGGCGATGGCTTTTCCGGCGTCGCCGACGATGGGGATTTCGACCGGGACGCTTTTGTTGATGGAGGAGCTGTCGATGTCGATGTGGATTTTTTTCGAGTTGGGGGAGAAGGCGTTCAGGCGGCCGGTGACGCGGTCGTCGAAGCGGGCGCCGATGTTGAGCATGACGTCGCAGTCATGCATGGCCCAGTTGGCTTCGTAGGTGCCGTGCATGCCGAGCATGCCGAGGAAGAGCGGGTCGCCGGCGGGGTAGGCGCCGAGGCCCATCAGGGTGGAGGTGCAGGGGAAGCCGGTTTTGCGGACCAGGGTGCGCAGGGCTTCGCTGGCGGCCGGGCCGGCGTTGATGACGCCGCCGCCGGTGTAGATGATCGGGCGCTTGGCGGATTTCAGGAGCGCGACGGCGCGGGCGATCTGGGTGGGGTCGGGGGTGGTGACGGGGCGGTAGGAGCGGTGCTCGGCTTCGGGCGGCGGGGCTTGGGTGTAGGGCGCCTGGGCGATCAGGATGTCTTTCGGCAGGTCGATCAGGACGGGGCCGGGGCGGCCGGAGCGGGCGACGTAGAACGCCTCGTGCACCACGCGGGCGAGGTCTTCGCTGCGTTTGACCAGGTAGTTGTGTTTGGTGGCGGGCCGGGTGATGCCGGTGGTGTCGGCTTCCTGGAAGGCATCGTTGCCGATCAGGTGGGTGGGGACCTGGCCGGTGAG
>JANXSA010000268.1 GCA_025352915.1 Rhodospirillales bacterium
CGGGGTCGTTGGCGGCATCGGCCAGCACCACCACCTCGGACGGGCCGGCGATGCTGTCGATACCGACGCGACCGAAAACCTGGCGCTTGGCCTCGGCGACATAGGCGTTGCCGGGGCCGACGATGCGGTCCACCGGCGCGATCGCCGCCGTGCCCCAGGCCATCGCCGCTACCGCCTGGGCGCCGCCGACACGGAAGACTTCGCTCACCCCCGCGCGCCGCGCCGCCGCCAGCACCAGCGGGTTCAGCACGCCGCCCCCGCTGCTTGTTCCCTGGCAGGGCACGCACATGCACAGCCGGGCCACGCCGGCGACGCGCGCCGGGATGGCGTTCATCAGCACCGAGGACGGGTAGGCCGCCTTGCCGCCGGGGACGTAGATGCCGACGGCGTCGAGCGCATTCCAGCGCATGCCCAGGGTCAGGCCGTCGGGGTCGTCGAGCTTGAGGTCGGCGGGGAGCTGGGCGCGATGGAAGCGGTCGATGCGGGTGGCGGCGATTTCCAGGGCGTCCAGCAGCGCCGGGGGGACGGTGGCGATGGCGGCGTCGATCTCGGCATCGGTGATGCGGATGCGGCCGGGGGTGAGCGGGAAGCGGTCGAAGCGGGTGGTGTATTCGCAGAGGGCTTCGTCGCCGCGGGTGCGGATGTCGGCGATGATGGCGGCCACGACGCCGCCGACATTCGATGTGGTCTCGCGCGCCTGGTTGAGCAGGGTGGCGAAATCGGCCTCGAAGCCGGGATCGGCGGTGTCGAGGCGCTTCATGCCAGAGTGGCCAGGGCGCTTCGGAAACGGGCGATCATGGCGCCGATGGCTTCGGGGCGGGTTTTCAGGGCGGTGCGGTTGACGATCAGGCGGGAGGTGACCTTGGCAATCACCTCGGTTTCGACCAGGCCGTTGGCTTTCAGGGTGGAGCCGGTGGCCACGAGATCGACGATGACACGGGTCAGGCCGAGCGCGGGGGCCAGTTCCATCGCGCCGTTCAGGTGCACGATATCGGCGTTGATGCCGCGGCTGGCGTAGTGGCGGCGGGCGATATTGGGGTATTTCGTCGCCACCCGGATGCGCGACCAGGTGCTGGGGTCGTCGGTTCCGGCGGTGGCGGCGGGCTCGGCGACTGAGACGCGGCAGGCGCCGATGCCGAGGTCGAGCGGGGCGTAAATCTCGGGATAATCGAATTCCATCAATACGTCGGCGCCGCAGATGCCGATCTGGGCGGCGCCGAAGGCCACGAAGGTGGCGACATCGAAGCTGCGCACGCGCACCACATCGAGGCCGGGATCATCGGTGGCGAAGCGCAAGGCCCGCGAGTCTTCGTTGGTGTAGGCGGGGTTCGGGTGAATGCCGGCGGCGTGGAGCAGGGGAGCGCATTCCGCGAGGATGCGGCCCTTGGGCAGGGCGAGGATTAGGGGGCCGGTGATGTCCGGCTCCAGGGCTTCGGCGCGGAAGGCGGCGGTCATGCGGGGCTCCAATTCATCAGGCTTGCATAGCCGGGCTGCGGCGGCGCGGGAACCGGGGGGAGCGGGGTGCTGGGATGCGCTTGGGTGGAGGAAGGCACGGGATGACTGGGCTCGGCCCAGATCCGCGTGGTGCGAAGCACGCTTGCGGGTGACGGGCCGAGCCGCTGGGCCGCATTTCTTTAGAAAAGTGTATTGATATTAATATGAACCAAAAATGGGCGTGAGTCGGCAGCCCCTGGTCAGGGGGTGATTTCAGCATGGGAGGGGATGGGCGCCGGGCGGGGCGCGTGCGGACATGGTGCGGCGGCGCAGGGCACGGGGGCGCTGGCGCGCGGGGGGTGCGGCGGGGCGCATGCCGCGGTTGCGGATGCCGGGGAGAATCCAGTCGGGGACGCGGCCGGATTCGATCCAGGCGGCATGGGGAGCGCGGCCGATGGCGGACGTGACAATGGCTTTTTTAACAATGGCGTATGGGCAGGCGCCGGCAGGGTTCGCGCGGTCGTATGCGTGTTCGGGGAGGGCATGCCAGGCCGCATCGCTCCGGCCGAACAGGCGGACGAGCAAAGCGAGGATCAGGGCCGCCAGCCCGGCGCCAAGGCACAGCTCCGCGCCCGCCCCAAGGGCGGCGCGGCGGCGGGCGTCAGGGATGCTGGGCAAAGACGACATTTCGGGACTATAAACCGATTTAAATGTTGGATGGAAGAAAAATTTTGCGAAAAATGCAAAAAATCCTCGATGACTGGGAGCGGTCATCGCCCGAAGCATGAGCGCGTGCAGTGGGCAAGGGCTGCACCGCCGTGCCGCCATGGGGAAGTCTTGGCGGCGCCCGGCTGCCATCCGGTGTTGGTTGGGCGAATTTGCCGGGCATTGGCGCGGTGGTTATTCTTTGCCGCTGTCGCTCGGATGGTCGACGCATCGGAGGGACGGAGATGCCGCAACTCGTTGAACGGCGCGGCATTCGCATTGGCTTCATTGCGGTATTTGTCGTCGTTTTGGTCGCGCTGCTGGAACTCTGCTCGTTCGGCGCCGGGCGCGTCTTGCAGAGCCGGTTCAAGATGTATTCGGCACCGGTCATGCAGCCGGCGGCGGCGGTCAAGACCTATGGTGAGTACCTGGCGCTGCGCGATCAGCGGCTGGGCTGGCCATCGGCGGCACCGGACACGGCGGGCGCCTATGACGCGGCGGGCGCCCGGCCCAGCCCGGCCTTTCCCGATCCCGGTGCGTCGGCCGACCGGATTGCGGTTTTTGGCGATTCCTATGCCGCCGGTTCGGAAGTCGATGATACCGCTTCGTGGGGCAACCAGCTCGCAATGCTGGCGGGATCACGCATCGGCAATTTCGGTGTGCCGGGATACGGCACCGACCAGGCGTATATGCGCTATCTGGCGCGGGCGGCGGACCCCGCGCCGGTGGTCATCCTGACGCATCTGTCCGAGGGCATTATGCGCAACCTGACGCGCAACTGGGACCTGATCACCCATGCCAGCCGCTACGCGATGAAGCCGCGCTTTGTCCTCGATGATCGCGGCGCCTTGGTGGAGGTGCCGCTGATGGTGGTGAGCGAGAGCGAATACCGCCGCTCGGTCGGGCTCGAATCGCCGTTCCTGCCGATTCCCGACGAGAATTTCCAGCCCGGCGGGGCGGGCGGGGTGACCGGCCTGGCGTTCCCGTATTCCGTGGCGGTGCTGCGTAACATGGCGGGATACCAGATGCGCTCGCTGTTCGCGCGCCGGCCGGATTTTGCCGAGTTCTACCAACGTGGCCATCCGTTGCGCGGGCTGGAGATCAGTGCGGCGATATTGCAAGCGTTCCAGCAAACCGCACGCCAGCGCGGGCAAACGCCGCTGGTCGTGCTGTTCGCGACCCGGCATGACCTGGCGCATCAGCGCAAGACCGGCGCGTTTCCGTATCAGAATCTGGTCGATGACCTCAGCAGGCTACAGGTCGATCATCTCGATTTCGGGCCGATCCTGGCCAGGCATATTGGCGACAAGGGCGTCCTGGGGTTTTTCAAGCCGCTGGGACACTACAACGAGGAAGTGAACAAGCTGCTGGCCGATGCCGTTTACGACGTGCTGCTGGCGCGCGGTGGCCTGACCCGCTGACGTAGGGCTGGCTAGCGGGCTTATACCAACCCGCAGAATGAATGACCGATGAAGCAGGCAAGGCCAGGGCT
>JANXSA010000282.1 GCA_025352915.1 Rhodospirillales bacterium
ATCGAGACCTTCACGAAGGTCTCGATGGCCCCCCTGCCCGAAGGCGCTTATTGGTTGAGGTCCAGGGTCTCGGACCGTCGCGCGAAGGCGCGCTCGGGGCCTGGTGGGGTCGAGGGGCAAAGCCCCCGCCTTGCTTGCTTCGTCAGTGAAACACCCGCCCGGCGTCGATGACGATGGTTTGCCCCGTCATCGTATCCGTCCGGCACATCGTCACCACCATGTCCGCGCAGTCATCCTTACTGGCGGCCTTCTTCAACAACGACGTCGCCGCCGAGTTCGTCACCTGCTCCGGCCGTAAATTCGCCGTCGCCCGCGTTCCTTCCAGCAACCCCGGCGCCACGCAATTCACCAGCGTCTCCGGCGCCATCGCCACCGCCATGCACCGCGTCATATGGATCAGCCCAGCCTTGGAAATCGCATAAGCGATCGACGACCCCGTCGGCGTCAGCCCCGCCACCGACGAGATATTCACCACCCGCCCCTGCCCGCCCGCCTTCATCACCGGCGCCACCGCCTTGGTCAGCCGCATCGGCCCGGTCAAATTCACCGCCATGATCTTGTCCCACAACTCCATCGTCATGGAATCCAGATCCGCAAACGGCACCGACTTGTTGAACGCCGCATCGTTCACCAAAATATCCAACCGCCCAAACCGCGCCACCACCGCCGCCACCAAGCCCTCAACCGCCGCCTGGTCGGTAATGTCACAAGCAAAAGCCGCCGCATTCACCTGGTAAGTCGTCGCCAATGCCGCAGCCACCCCCTCCGCCTGCTCCCGGCTCTGCGCATACACCACCGCAATATGCGCGCCCTCCCGCGCCAAAGCGTGACAAATCCGCTGCCCCAACCCGCCATTGCCGCCGGTGACCAGCGCCACCGTGTCCCTGAGTTCCATGTGCGTCCTCCCTGACATATCGAGGCCCCAGGATAGGACATGCATCGCAATTGCGCGATTGCGCCACCGCGATCCCGCTGCCGGGTTCAGGCTCGCGCCGGTGCGACGCCATTGCCGATGACCGTCCGGATCGTGGCCCGCCGGCGGGGGCCGCTGATAAGTCGGTAAATTTTACACTAATGACCGCAAAAGCGCGCGCCCACGACATATTCATGCCGGCTGACGGTTCGCCTGGCCGGAACCGCGCCGATCAGTCGGAGAATTTTACAGCCCGAGCCCGGCGGATCGTTCGGGACAACCGTATGGGATTGATTTATCTGCTATTCAATTTTATGGCACAATAATTGCTTGTTGTATTTTGGTTCTTAGCGTATCGATCGTCATCGCATGGCGTTGGTTACGCGGCGCCGAGTTTTTGTCACTAGAGGAGGATCGATTGTCCATTCGCCATTTCCTGAGCCGCGCCGTGCTGGCCTCGGCGCTCACCTTTGCCGTAACGCCGGCATTCGCGGGCAAGCTCTTCATCTCAGGCCAGGATTCCGACGACGGCGGGCATGTCTCGACGTCGTTCGGCGCCCAGATGCTCAACTTCATTGGTATGGGCAACACCAACGGCGGCACTGGCATCCTGGTCCTGGGCGGATACGCCAACACGTCGGCCAGCAGCATCAACAGCTGGAACGCCGGCAACGCCCACACCCTGACCGCTTCATCGGGCGCCGCCGCCATTGCCCTGCAGAGCTTCGCCGGTTTCGCCGGGATCCTGATGCCGTCGGCCAATACTCAGACAAACGGCGGCATCAGCCAAGCCGAACTCGATGCCATCAATGCCCGAGCCACCGACATCGCAACCTTCGTCAACACCGGCGGCAACCTGATGGCGTTCACCCAGGAGGGCCTGACCGGCTCCTTCGGCTGGTTCCCGCTCGGCGCGCTGACAACCTCTTCAATCAGCACCGCCAACATCAGCCAGACGCTAGCTCTTAATGCGGCCGGCTTCTCGGCGGCCGACTCCGAAATCGCGGGCGATCTGTTCCACAACAACTTCACCGGCCCATCCGGCTTCTTCGGCCTGCAAGTCCTGGCCCGCGACAATGACACCCAGGAGGCCGTGATCCTCGGCGGCGGCGTCGAGACCCAGATCGCAACCCCCGAGCCGGCATCGCTCGCCCTCGTGGCAATGGGCCTGGCCGGGCTCGGCCTCATCCGCCGCCGCCGCGCCGCCTGACTTCCAAACCGTCAAGCCCCTGCAAAAACCCCGGTACCGCCCCAGCGGCACCGGGGTTTTCTTTTGCATTGCCCGCAACGCCGCCAGCCTGCAACGACACCAGGAAAAACCGCCCGGCGCTCTAAACCGGCATACCGCGCCTCTGATACGCCCGCCCAATAACGGAAGAATCCTCCCGCCCCCCCGCCAGCACCCGCACCCCATCATCAATCCGCTGCTGCACATTCTCCGGCCAGCACGCCTCCAAAAACGCCAACCCATTCTTCTTGCAAGTCCGCAAAATCCGATCCCGCGCCGACTGCAACTCCGGCGGATACGGATTGTTGCGCATCCCCAGATACCCCAGCGAAAACCCCAAATCCCCCGGCCCGATCTCGGCATACGCCAGCCCCGGCACCGCCAAAATCTCCTCGCACCGCGCCACCCCCTCCGGACTCTCCAGCTTCACCCCCAACATCAACTCCCCCCGGGGATTCAACGGCCAAGGATCGCAGCGCTGCTTGTACTCGACAACATCCAGCCCCCAGACATGCCCCGCCTCCGCCTCCGACCCCTGCCCTCGCGTCCCAACCCCCAAATACCCCGCCCGCGGCACCACCTTGGCCTTCCCCGCCATCCGCTCCAACGGCGAAGGCATCGCCGGGTCCACCCCGAGCACCCCAATCGGATACCGGCAAGCATCAACAAACGCCCGCACCGCCTCCGGCGTCTCCGCCTGGCACAAAATAATCCCATGCGCCCCGCGCCCCAAAATCTGCCGGAACTGCCAGGCATTGTGCAGGACATTCGCCTCGGACGTCCCATTCACCGGCGCCTCGATCACCACCGTCGGCGTCCGATGCCCGCTGCGCGTCGGCCCCGCATCCACCAGCCCGCGCATGTACTCCACCAGCCCCCCCATATCGAAGGCGCCATGCTCCATGCCAATATTGATGTAATCCGCCCAGGTCCCGGCATCCCGCAACCCCGCCGCATGGCTCAGCTCATGCCCGGTATGATGCCCGGTATAGTAAACCCCGATATCCTGCTCCAGCAGCTCAATGCAGCGATTGACGCGCTTGGCCATGCCCGGTCCCCCTCGTTCTTCGGGGCAGGCTAGCACGCCGTCAGCGAAGGGGAAGCCAACCGCTAGAAGGCAAGAAAAGTCTTCTTTTTG
>JANXSA010000303.1 GCA_025352915.1 Rhodospirillales bacterium
CAACGCAGCGACATCGACCAGCGGCTGGAGCGGGAGCGCGCAAAGAGCGGCGAGTATCAGGTTTCGCTGATCTGGGACGGCCAGGCCGACCTTGACCTGCATGTCTTGTGTCCGGGCGGTGGACATATCTTTTTCGAACGCACCAACGGATGTGGTGCGGTGCTGGACGTGGATATGAACGCCCAGGGCGGGCGCGGCTCGCGCACTCCGGTGGAGAACGTGGTGTGGAGCGGCAAGCCGCCGCCGGGTACCTATCGGGTGCAGGTGCATTACTACGACTACGCCGAACGGCGCACGCCGGTGCCGTTCACGGTGCGGATCGTCACCGCCGGCGAGAGCCGTGAGGTCAAGGGCGTGGCCAATGGGCCCGGGATGCAGAATGTGGCTGAGTTTGCGGTCCCGTGACCGATCCGCGCGCCGCCGAACCGGGCGACCGCCGGCGCCGCTTCCTGGTCGCGCTGGCGGTGGCGGCGATTGTCGTGGGGCTGCCGCTGGCGGGGTTGGCGATGTGGTGGGGCGGGTCGGTCGGGTTGATGCTGTCGCAGGTGGCGACGCCGCGCGATGCGATGTGTCCGGTGCCGCCGATCGACGATGGCAGCCTGCGGATGGAGGAGATCGAGCTGCGCCGGCGGATCAGCGACCTGGAAAGCGCGTGGTCGGCGCGGTTGGCGCAATGCCGGCCGGCCTTGCCGCCGCCCGCGCCGCCGCCGCCCGAGCCGGCACCGCCCGAACCGGCACCGCCCGAGCCCCCGCCGCCGCCCCCACCACCGCCCCCACCACCGCAGCGTCCGGCGAATGCAAAGCCCTGCAATACCGATTCCAAGAGTGGCGGACAGGGGGTGACCGAGACCATCCACTATCTGGGGCCGCGGCGCGGGCGGGTTTCGTTGAGCTACGAGAACAAGAGTATTCCCGACCAGATCCAGGTGTTTCGCGGCTCGCGCACGCTCGCCACCACCGACGGCTTCGTGTCTGGCAACGGCACCATCGCCTTCGACTGGAACCCGCCGCCCGGCGCGCCCGGTTCGGAACTGACGGTGCGCGTGGTGGTCTCCGGCGGCCAGGGTCCGCGCGGCACGACGGAATGGGCATACCGGCTGGCCTGTCCGGCGGGGGGTGGGCGATGACCGATCGGTGGTGGATGTGATGGAGTTCACTGGGTGATGAGCGGGACCGACAATGAATCCGGGAACGGCCGGCGCCGCTTCCTAATTGCGCTGGCGATTGCGGCGGTGGTCGTTGGTCTGCCGCTGGCGGGGCTGGCGATGTGGTGGGGCACCTCGATTGCGCTCGCGCTGTCGCGGGCCGCGACTCCGCGCGAGGCGGTGTGCCCGATGCTGCCGGTGGATGATGGCAGCCTGCGCATGGATGAGATGGAGTTGCGCCGGCGGATAGCCGAGACCGAGAGCGCGGCGGCGCGACGGCGGGCGCAGTGCCAAGTCTGTGCCGCTGAGGAGGCGGTGGATGTGGCGCTGATTGTCGACACTTCGGCCTCGATGCGCTGGCCGGCGACGATGGACGCCGCTGCCGAGCGGGCACGCATGGGCGAGATCGAGAAGGAAGCCGGGCCGATCACCGAGACGCCCGGCAATGACCGGATGCTGGCCGAGATGGCGCGCACGGCGCAGGGCCAGGATCGGATGGAGGAGGCGCGGCGCACCGCGCTGGCGGTGCTGGACACGCTGCCGGGGCGGGCGCGGGTGCATCTGTTCAGCTTCGGGTCGTTCAATGGTGATCGGGTGGAAGCGACGCAGTGCTCGGTGGTGCCGGTCGGGCGCTACGACAATTTGCAGCGGGCGCCATTGCAGGCGGCGTTGCGCGGGCTGCGGCCGGATGCGAGCGGGACGCCGCTGGCGCTGTCGATCGAAAAGGCCGCCGCCGCGGTGAAGGGGCGGCCGGCGGGCACGCCCGGCTTCGTGGTGGTGGTGACGGACGGGACCGAAACCTGTCGGGCCGATCCCTGTGCCGCGGCGCGGACGGCGCGCGCCGCCGATCCGCTGTTGTCGGTGACGGTGATCGACATCGCCAGTAACCAGCAGACCGCCTGCCTGGCCGAAGCCACGGGCGGCCAGGTGTTTGCCGCCGGCAAAGGTGCCGATGTCGGGCGGATGGTGGCCGAGGCGCTGCGCACCCCGCCGCCCAGCGCCTGTATTCCGCGGCCGGAGTTGGCGCCGCGGGCGCGGGCACCCTAGTGTCATTCAATATCGCCGTATGATCGACAGGTTCGCATGATCAAGCCCTATACCGAGCTGCCACGCCTGCCGGGTGGCGGCGCCGGAGCCGACATTCCGCTGGTGCCGAATAGCGGCATCCAGTTCATCGACGTGCCGCTGCCGCTGGAGAGCCTGCGCATCAGCCGGGACTGGTACGAGGTGAAGCTGGCCGAGGGACTGGCGGCGCTGAAGCCGTTGCGCGCGGCGCCGGATGAGGGCGGCTACGCCTATGAGAGCGACGGCCGGACGATGTTCGTTTCGGCCGACGAGGAGGGCCGTTACAGTGTCGACACGCGCGCCGCCCTGGCGCCGTTCCTGGGCAAATGGGTGCCGGTGCCGTTCCTCCAGGTGGAGGTGGATGGCCCGCCCGGGCGCCGCCGGTTGGCGCCGGGGCCGCAGAACTGGGCGCGCATTCGCATCGTCGAGCTGTCGCCGAAGGAGGCCGAGGGCAATACCCATCGCGCGGTGCTGGCCTTCGACACCGCGACCGTGCCACGCACGCCCGGCGCCGGGTTCCTCACGCCGTGGGACCGCGAGACGGCGCGCTTCCAGCTGGCGTCACGCATGGACGAAGTGGCGTGGCTGCTGGACCTCGGCTGGGTGCGCGGGTGGCTGGCCGATCTGTATCGCGAGCGCGACAGTTCCGGGCGGGAATTGCCGCCTGATGCGCCGATCGGCTGCCGGCATTTCGCCGCCTATCTGACGCTGCTGGCGCTGCTGGAGGAAACCCAGGCGGTCCGCCCGGTGCGGCTGATCGACCTGGCGGCGGCCGAGCGCCAGGGCGGCAGCGGGTTCATCAACGTCGATCTGGTGCTGGACCTCGGCAATTCACGCTCCTGTGGCTTCCTGGTCGAGCAGACGCCGGGACGCGACCGCTCGATCGCTGACAGCTACCGCCTGCAACTGCGCGATATCTCGCAGCCGGAGCAGACCTCGGATTTTCCGTTCGAGAGCCGGGTCGAATTCGCCCGCGCCGCCTTCGGGAAGGAAGAATGGTCGCTGCAATCGGGGCGCGGCAATGCGTTCGACTGGCCGAGCCCGGTGCGGGTCGGGCCGGAGGCGCTGCGGCTGTCGGCGATGAACCGCGGCAACGAGGGGCAAACCGGGTTGTCCAGCCCGAAGCGCTATTTGTGGGACGAAAAGCCGCGGCTGACGCCGTGGCGGTTCAATCCGGCGACCGATTCCGAGGGGGTGATCCGCGGCAGCTATCTGCGCTACCTCGCCGAGGACGGCACGGTGCTGTCGATGAAGAAGCGCAGCGGAATCGCGCTGCGCCCGCTGTTCAGCCGCGCCAGCCTGTTCACCCTGTTCCTGCTGGAAGTGCTGCTCCAGGCGCGCGCGCAAGTGAATTCTTACGCCGCGCGCTATGGCCGCCAGGACATGACCGCGCCGCGCCGCATCTCCAGCCTGATCTTGACACTGCCGCCAGCGATGCCGTTGGAGGAAGTCCGAAAAGTGCGCGAGCGGGCGCGGGCGGCGGCGTTCCTGTTGAAGGATGTCACCGGCGATACCGCGACACGGGTGCTGGATGTCGAGGCCAAGCTGGACGAGGCGACGGCGACACAGATCGTCTATCTCTATGACCAGATCAGCCACGCCTATCGCGGCGATGCGCCGGATTATCTCGACCTCGTCGGGCGGAAGCGCAATGTCGGCGGCAGCGTGCGGCCGAGCCTGCGGATCGGGTCGATCGATGTCGGCGGCGGGACCACGGACCTGGCGATCTACACGTACACGCTGACCGATCGCGTGGTGGTGCCGCAGGAGGAGTTTCGAGAAGGCTTCCGGCTGGCCGGCGATGATGTGCTGGAAACCGTAGTGATGCGGCACGTGATGCCGGGCCTGCGCCATGCGCTGGCGCATGCCGAGTTCGGCAGCGGCACCTTGGGCACGGAGCGAGCGCAGCAATTCCTGGTCTCGCTGTTCCGGGTGCCGGCGGGGACCGAGCCGGAGCGGCAGGCGCGGCGGCTGGCGCTGAACCATGTGCTGGCGCCGGCGGCGCTGGGGCTGTTGTCGGAATACGAGAGCTGGAACCCGATGGCGGCCGGGGGGATCGAGAGCCGGACCATCGGCACCTTCCTGGGTGCGCGCAGCGCCGGATTGACCGCCGTGGTGCCGCAGACGCGCGGCGTGGCGCCGGAACCGCCGGGGCTGCGCGCGGCGGCTTGGCTCAACGGGCGGGTGGCCGAGCTTGGCGTGCGCGGCTTCAGCATCGAGGCGGTGGCGCTGGATCTCGATTTTGCCGCCATCGACGCGACCGTCGGGCAGACGCTGCAGGAAGCCCTCGATCCGCTGTGCGAGATCGTCAACCGGTTTGGCTGCGATGTACTGCTGTTGTCCGGGCGCGGGGCGCGCTGGCCGGCGGTGACGGCGCAGGTGGTGGCGTCGCTGGCGATCGAGCCGCACCGGGTGCAGCCGATGCACCAATATCGTGTTGGCGCCTGGTATCCCTTCGCCGACGGCACCGGGCGGATCTATGACCCGAAGACGACGGTGGCGGTGGGCGCGATGCTGTACCGGCTGTTGCGCGGCGGGCAGCTGGATAATTTCGCGCTCACCGACAAGTTCACCATGCGCTCGACGGCGCGCTATGTCGGACTGATGGAAAGCGATCGCCGCATCCGCGCCGACCGGGTGTTGTTCCGCGACCTGTCGACCGCCATGCCGACCGATCCCGATGCGCAGGGCGAGACCGAGGAGAGCGAGCGGCCGATGACTTTCTCCGGGCGCTCGTTCCTGGGGTTCAAGCAGTTCGCCGCCGAGCGCTGGCCAGCCAGCCCGCTCTACCGCATCGAGTTCGCCAACTCCGAAGCCGCCGCCGGGGTGTCGCTGCCGTTGTCGTTCACGCTGCGCCGGCGGCTGACGCGCGATCCCGATGGCGACGCCATGGAATTCGACATCGACGAAACCTCGGTGATGGATGCGCGCGGCGCGCCGCTGCGGCCGGGCACGCTGGTGCGCAGCTTGCAGACCCTGCCGGGCGATGAGGGCAGCCATTGGCTCGATGCCGGGCAGCTCGCCACGCTGGATGCCATCCTGGCCGCCATGGCCGACGATCAGGAACGCTAAGAGCATGTCGGAAGCCGCCACGCAGAACCTCATCCGTCTTTGCCAGGATACCGAGCGCGCGGCGCAAGGGGCGCTGTCCTGGTTCCGCGATTTCCCCGAACGCATCGCCGCACAGCGACCGGTGCTAGAGAAGGAGTTTCGTCTCGCTGCCGTTGAAGCACGCAAACTGCGCGCCGCCGCCGAACGCCCGGTGGCGGTGGGCGTGTATGGCCTGTCGCAGGCGGGCAAGAGCTACCTGATCTCGACTCTGGCCCGGCCGTCCGGCGGCGAACTCACCGCCATGCTCGACCGGCCGCGCGGCTTCCTCGCCGACATCAATCCGGAGAGCGACAAGGAGGCCACCGGCCTGGTCACCCGCTTCACCATGCGGGCGGAGAAGGGGCCGGAGGGGTTTCCGGTGCGGCTGCGGTTGTTGTCCGAAGTGGACCTGGTGAAGATCCTGGCGAATTCCTGGTTCTGCGATGCGCTGGATGCGGAGAAGGCCAGCGCCGGGCTGACGGATGCCATCGCCGAGGTGCTGGGGGCGGCGGAACGGGATGCCGCAGGCGTGGCGGAGAACAACGAGGTTCGGCAAGAGGACATCTGGGACCTCAGCAAGTATTGCGACAACGAGTTTCGCGGTTTTGCCGACGCGCAGGCGATCCGCTCGGGTCCGTTCTGGGATCGCATGGCCGCGGTGTTGCCGCGCCTGCCGCTGGAGCGGCGGGTGGATGTCTATGCGCTGTTGTGGAACCGATTCCCACGGTTCACTGACGTGCTGACGCGGCTGACCGCGCGGCTGCAGGCGCTGCGCTTCGACCGCGAGGCCTGGGCGCCGATCACCGCGCTGGTGCCGAAAACAGAAAGCGTGCTGAAGGTCGATACGCTCGATCACCTGGCGGATATCGCGCAGCCGCAGATCGAGATCACCGCCCAGAATGGCGCGCGCTGCACGCTGACGCGGCCGGAGTTGACCGCGCTGATCGCCGAGTTGCAGATCACCATGTCGGAACTGCCCTGGCCGATCTTCCAGGCCACCGACCTGCTCGACTTTCCCGGCGCGCGCGAACGGACGGGCAAGGACCATGCGCTGGAGATCGGCGCGCGCGCCAACGCGCTGGGCGAATTCGTCCTGCGCGGCAAGGTGGCGTATCTGTTTGAGCGTTACGCCGCCGAGCGGGAGTTGAATGCGCTGCTGCTGTGCATCAAGGAGAGCAACAACGCGTTTGATGCCACGATCCGGCAGTCGATCCGCAGCTGGATCAACCGTACTCATGGCGCGACGCCCGATGCGCGCGCTCGCGTGGAGACGGCGCTGTTCATCATGCTCACCCGCATGGACATGCATTTCAACCGCACGCCGGGCCGCGACGATTCGATGGCGTCGGACGATCTGTGGGAAGCGCGGGTGAAGGCCAGCCTGCTGCAACCGTTACAGGAGGCGAATGGCTGGCTCGACAACTGGCATCCCGGGCAACCGTTCAGCAACACCCTTCTGGCGCGCAATCCCGGCAAATCGCAATCGTTGTCGCGGTTAACCGATGACGGGGTGGAGGGCGAGTTCCTGCCAGGGGTGCCGGAAAAAATCATGCGCTGGGGCGGCGAGTTCTCCGCCAATTCCGGCATCCGCCGCCATGTGCGCAATCCCGAGAAAGCCTGGCAGGAGGTGTTTCGCATCAACGACGCCGGGATGAGCTACCTGGTCGAATCGCTCGCACCGGTGTGCCGGCCCGAATTGAAGCTGAACCAGTTGACCAACCAGACTGCCATCCTGCGCGGTGACATGCGCCGGCGGCTGTCGGAATGGCATGTCGGCGACGACCTGGACGCCGAGTACCAGAAGCGGCTTGAGGGGCTGAAACCGGCGCTCGACCTGCTGGAGGCGAACGGCAATGCCGGGCGCTTCGGGCTGTTGCTGACGCAGTTCCACCTGACGCCGGCGGAAGCCCGGGAAGTGCTGTTGCGCACGCTGCCGACGGTGGAGGCGAATCGTTCGGCGCCGCCGGCGGCCACCGGTGCGGTGTCGTCGATGCGCGACCGGCTGCGCGCCCGCGCGGCGCCGGCCACGGCTGCCCCGTTGGAAGCCGCATCTGGCAGTGATCCGACGCAGGATCGCGGCGCGGCACTGTTGTCAGCCTGGATCGCCAAGCTGCGGCGCTTCTCAACCGAGACCAACCTGCATGGATTCTTCGGTTTCGATGGTCCGGCGGCAGATGCGCTGGTGGCGGAGATGGTCGCCACCGCCGGGCGCTGCCGGCTGCAATCGCGCCTGGTCGAGGGGCTCGGCCGCATCAAGGGCGGGCTGCGTTTCGACCAGGCGGCCGACCGCCGCGCGGTGCTGGTGTCGCAACTGATCAACGAGCATGTGAACTTCCAGGGCATGAGCCTGGACGGCGTGCTCTCGCCCGACCGGCCGCGCGTCGAGGGCGGGCCGCCGGCGTTTGAGCCGGAGCCGCCGCCGGAGCCGGGCTTCGAAATCGGCGACGAGCCGGAGCCATTCGGGCCGCTGTTCTGCCTGTCCTGGGTCGATGTGCTGGCCGACGCGGTCAAGCGCAATGTCTATGACCAGGGCGGTGCCGGGATGGTTGACCAGAAACAGAACGAGGCGCTCGGCGCCGTGTTGTCGCTGTTGTGATGCGGGGACGATGACGATGGAATTCCGCATCGCCCAGATCACCGACGACCCGCGCGGCGTGCTGACCGGCGCCTTCGTGTTCAGCCCGCCGCCGCATCTGCCGGAAGTGCCGCGGGTGATGGTTGAGCGGTTCGGGGCGGAGAATACCAAGCTCGGGCTGCATGGCTGGGCGGTGGACAGCAAGGGTCTGCGGCCGCGCGTGGTCGAGAAGCGCGGGGCGGAGCTGTGGCTGTGCTTCGGCGCCGAGGTGTCGTTCCATGTGCTGCCGAACACGCCGGTGCGGATCAACATTGTTGGCACCGATATCGAAGGCACCGAGATCTGGCCGCCGATCCCGCGCGGCAAGGCGCCACCGGCCGACATCCCCGAGGATGACGCGCCCTGGCCAGAGCCGAAACCCGAGGCGCCACCCGCGCCAGCCCCGTCACCGCCACCGCCACCTCCGCCGCCACCTCCGGCGGAGCAGGCGACTGTCATCATCCAGCCCAAGCGTGAGGAAGCGCCGCCACCGCCGCCGCCGCCGGTTGCGAAGCGCGGCCCGCCAATCATCGCCATCGTGGCCGCGTTGCTTGTGCTGCTCATCGCCGCCGGCGGTGTCGCGTGGTGGTTCCTGTGGCCGCCGGCCGCGCCGATCCAACAGGCGGTGGCGCCCACTCCGCCGCCCGCCCCCGCCTCACCGGATTGCGCCGAAGCCGCCGATGTACTGGCTGGCCGCTGCACTCCCGAAAAAATGATCGCGCTGCCCGCCACCGAGCAGACCCGCCTGGCCGAGGCCCTGCTACGCCAGGGCGAGCGCCGCGCCGGCGACATGGCCGTGAGCCTGCTCAGCGCCGCGTCCAGCCGGCACAACCATCCCGCCGCGCGACTGGCGCTCGGCCGGCTCTACGACCCCGCAACCTTCAAACCCGGCGGCCCGCTCAGCGCGCCCAACCCGGCGCGGGCACTGGACGAATTCGCCAAAGCCGCCGAGGGTGGCCTGGCCGACGCCAAGACGGCGCGTGACGCCCTGGTGGCCCGGCTGAAGCAGGAAGCCACCGGCACCGACGCCACCGCCGCCGAACGCGCCCGCAGCGTGCTGACCGCCGCCGGAATACCGTGACCGACGAGGAGGGACCGCCCATGCCCATCGGCCGCCGCACCCTGCTCGCCGGCAGCTCCGCGCTGACGCTGTTCGCCGCGCCGAGTTTTGCCCAACAACCGCCACCACCGCCCCCCCCGGGCGGGCGCGAGGCGATGCTGATGCCCGGCAAGCGCTCGCTGCGCCAGCGCG
>JANXSA010000386.1 GCA_025352915.1 Rhodospirillales bacterium
TCTTGGGGAACTGCTTGTCTTCCAGGCAGACGCCGGCGATGCCGCGCTCCCCGAGTTTGCGCACCAGGCGGCGGACATTGTTGAAATTGCCATAGCCGGTATCGCCGTCCACCAGGATCGGCAGCGTGGTCGCGTCGGCCATGAACTCCAGCACGTCGAGCACCTGGGTCCAGGATGCCTCGTTGTTGTCGCGCAGGCCGAGCATGGCGGAGATCGACAGGCCTGAGGCCCAGACGCCGGCAAATCCGGCTTCCTCGACGATCTTGGCCGACAGGCCGCTATGGGCTTCCATGATAAAGGCCAGATCGCGCCCATGTAGCAGCGAGTGCAGCCGCGCCGGGCGGGAGGAGGGGCGCAACACGCCCTGCGATGCGGCCGGCTTCATGTCGTTGGGCAAATCATGTCCTCCTGGGCAATCGCGACTGGGCCGGCGATTGATCAACCCACTAAAGTGGTGCCTGTAAGCGATTTGACATATTCAAACAATCTGGCCACCGGAGATGCAGGCATGTCGGCTGTCGTCCTTCAATCAAACCCGCCGCATGCCCCGGTAGCGCATGCTCTGATATTGGCGGCTGGCGTTGGAAGACGGCTCGGCGAGCCCGTACCCGACGTGCCGCTTGACCCCAAGGCCCTGCTGGATTTCGGCGGAAAAAGCCTGATCGCCCGGCATATTGCCATCCTACGCAGCGTCGGGGTCATCTGGATTACCGTGGTCGTCGGCTTTGAGGCCGATACGCTGCGGACGGCTTTGGCGGCACTGGATGTCGATCCGCCGGTTTCGACCGTGCTCAATCCCGATTATCGCGAGGGCAGCGTCGTCTCGCTATGGGCGGGACGTGACGTGCTGCGCAGCGGCGTGCCGGTGATCCTGATGGACGCTGACGTGCTGTACGACCGCCGCCTGATGGCAAGGCTGGTCGACAGCGCCAACCCCGACTGCCTGCTGCTGGACCGCGAGATCGAGCCTGGCGACGAGCCGGTCAAGCTGTGCATCCATGACGGCCGGATTGTCGATTTCCACAAGCGGCCGACCGCTGAACATCAATGGCATGGCGAATCCGTTGGCTTCTTCCGCTTCACTCCGCAGACCGCCGCCGAGCTGGCGGACCGTGCCGAGGACTATGTGACCTCCGGCCGCCGCGGCATGGAATACGAGGAGCCGGTACGTGACATGATCCAGGTCAGCGACCGGTTCGGCTTTGAGGACATCAGCGGGTTGCCGTGGACCGAGATCGATTTCCCCGAGGACATCGTCAAGGCGCGCGCGCTGTTGCCGGAACTGCTCGGGCTGCCGGAGCTGGTAGCGTGAACGGCGCCTACGAAATGCCGGCCAGCCGCCGCGACCCGTCCCCGGCGGAGCGCGGACAGATGGAAGCGGACGGCTATCTATGCGTGCCCGGCTTCTTTGGTGCGGCCGAAACCGCCGAAATCCTGCACTGGGCGCAGGAGCTGCAGACCGCGCCGGAAAAACCCGGCCAGCATTGGGTGTATCACGAGGACAGTCTGAATCACGACGATGGCAAGGCTGGCCCCGGCAACCGGGTGATCCAGCGGATCGAGAATTTCTGCCCGTTCCACGCAGAGTTCGACCAGATGATCCGCAACGGTGCGCTGTCGCACTGGGTCGGCGCGCTGATGGACGGCGCGGTTTTGCTGTTCAAGGAAAAGATCAATTTCAAGATGCCGGGCGCCCCCGGCTTCAAGGCGCACCAGGACCAGCAGGCCGGCTGGACCCGCTACGCGCCGCTATTCGTCACCGCTTTGGTGACCCTCGATCCCGCCACGCTGGAGAATGGCTGCCTGGAGATGGTGCCGGGCCGGCACCGTGAGGGGATGATCGGCGAGGAGTGGAACCCGCTTGACGAAACCGGGCTCGGCCTGCAGCCGGTGCCGACCCAGCCGGGCGACGTGATCTTCTTCGACAGCTTCGCGCCGCATGCCTCCAAACCCAACTTCACCGACCAGTCACGGCGGCTGCTGTACCTGACCTACAACCTGGCCAGCCAGGGCGATCATCGGGCGCAGTACTATGCCGAGAAACACGCGGCATTTCCGCCGGATATCGAGCGCACAGGTGATACGACATATGTTTTTCGGGTCTGATCAAAACGTCGCCAGAGTCATTGCAAGGCGCTATGCCGAAGCAATCCAGCTTCACGGACCCCCAGTTCGCGGAGGCCCAAACTAGATCGCTGCGCTTCGCTCGATATAGGCTCCTGGTGGGCATAGAGACCTCTAGCGTGGCTCTGTTTGGGTCCGCTTTCCTAGAAGGATCCGATGTGCGCTCAAGGTTTGCCGATCCGCGAT
>JANXSA010000370.1 GCA_025352915.1 Rhodospirillales bacterium
GCCGAGATACATCACCGCGACGCGATGGGTCAGGTGCTCGACGATGGCGAGATCGTGGCTGATGAACAGCAGGGTCAGGCCGAGCTCGTCCTGGAGGTCGGACAGCAGGTTGACGATCTGCGCCTTGACCGAGACGTCCAGCGCCGAGACCGCCTCGTCGCAGATGATGAAGTCGGAGCCTGGCGCCAGCGCCCGGGCGATGGCGATGCGCTGGCGCTGGCCGCCGGAGAATTCGTGCGGGTAGCGATACATCGCATCGCGCGGCAGGCGGACCTTGTCCAGCAACTCGCCGACGCGGTCATCGAGCTCGGAGCCGGATGCCAGGCCGAAATTGATGATCGGCTCGGCGATGATGTCGCGCAGCTTCTGGCGCGGGTTGAGCGAGCTGAACGGGTCCTGGAACACCACCTGCATGCGCGCGCGCAGGGGGCGGAGATCGGATTGCGACAGGTTGTCGATGCGGCGGCCGTCGAGGCGGACCTCGCCATCGGTGATCGGGTACAGCCGCAGCACCGCCTTGCCGACGGTGGACTTGCCGCAGCCGGACTCGCCGACCAACGACAGCGTCTCGCCGCGATTGATCGAGAAGCTGACGCCGTCGACCGCGTAGACATAGCCGGTGCGCAGGCCGAGGACGCCGCCATGGATCGGGAAGTGCTTCTTCAGCCCCTTCACCTCAAGCAGTGGAGTCGTGGCAGCGGAGGCGGGCCGAATGGTATTGCTCATCGTCACTCTCTTCAGGCCGCCGCCATGGCGCGTTCGGCATAGTGGCAGGCGACCCAATGGGCGGGGGCCTTCTGCTCAATCGCGGGTGCGATCTTGCGGCAGACATCGGTCACGCCGGGGCAGCGGCTGGCGAAGGCACAGCCGATGATCGGTTTGCGCAGGCTGGGCACCTGGCCCTGGATCTCGGTCAGCTTGGTGCGCCCGGTCTCGTGCAGCGAGGAGCCGAGCTTCGGCATCGCGCCCATCAGGCCGCGGGTATAGGGGTGCAGCGGATTGAGGAAGATTTCTTCCACTGTCCCCTCTTCCACCTTTCGCCCGGCATACATCACGATCACGCGCTGGGCCATTTCGGCGACCACGCCGAGATCGTGGGTAATCAGCATGATGGCGGCGCCCACGCGGGTCTTGAGGTCACGCATCAGTTCCAGGATCTGCGCCTGGATGGTGACGTCCAGCGCCGTGGTCGGTTCATCCGCGACCAGCAGTTGCGGCGAGCAGGCCAGCGCCATGGCGATCATGACGCGCTGGCGCATACCGCCGGAGAGCTGGTGCGGATATTCGCGCACGCGCCGCCCGGGGGCGGGGATGCCGACCAGCGTCAGCATCTCGACCGCGCGCTGCTCGGCCTCGCGGGCGGACAGGCCCTCGTGCAGCACCACCGTCTCGCCGATCTGGCGGCCGACGGTGAGCACCGGATTGAGCGAGGTCATCGGCTCCTGAAAGATCATCGAGATGTCCTTGCCGCGGATCGCCTGCATCTCGGGCTCGGACAGTTCGAGGAGGTCGCGGCCCTGGAACAGGATCTTGCCGGGCGGGGTCTGGATCAGGCGCAGGATCGACATGGCGGTGACGGACTTGCCGCAACCGGATTCGCCCACCACGCCCACGGTCTCGCCGGCGTTGATGTGGAAGGAAACCCCTTCAACGGCGCGGACCACGCCGTCAATGGTGCCGAAATGGGTTTGCAGGTTCTGGACGTCGAGAAGCGGGGGCATCGGCGATCAGATCCTTTTGGCCATGCGCGGGTCGAGTGCGTCGCGCATGCCGTCACCCAGCAGGTTCACAGACAGCACGGTGATCGACAGGAACACCGCCGGGAAGAACACGATGTAGGGCTTGACCTGCCAAAGGGCGCGGCCCTCGGCCATGATGTTGCCCCAGGACGGGATGATCGGTGGCGTGCCGGCGCCGATGAAGGACAGCGTCGCTTCCGCGATCATCGCCGAGGCGCACAGGAAGGTGGCCTGGACCAGCACCGGGGCCAGCGTGTTCGGCAGGATGTGCTTGATGATGATCATCGGCAGGCGGGTGCCCGAGGCGATCGCGGCCTCGACGTAAGGCTGCTCGCGCAGGGTCAGCACTACGCCGCGGACCAGGCGCGAGACGCGCGGCACATCGGCGATGGTGATGGCGATGATGACGTTCTCCACGCTGGCGCGGGTCAGCGCCATCATGGCAATCGCCAGCAGGATCGACGGGATGGACATCATGCCGTCCATGATCCGCATCACGATCGCATCCACGCTGCGGATGAAGCCCGAGACCAAGCCGATGAACAGCCCGACCGAGGCGGCGCAGATCGCGACCGAGAAGCCGACGATCAGCGAAATGCGCGCACCGTAAAGCACGCGGGAATAGACATCGCGGCCCAGCATGTCGCTGCCGAACCAGTAATCCCCGGATGGCGGGCGGGTGCGCTTGGCCGGTGCGAGTGCGGTCGGGTCCACCGTGCCGAGGAACGGCGCGAAGATCGCCATCAGGATGAACAGCGAGACCATGAAGCCGCCGACCGCGATGGTGGGGTAGCGGACAATGAACATGCCAACCCGGCCGCGTTCCTTGCGCGGCGGCAGCACGTCGGCGAGTTGGGGTGCGGGGGTGAACCCGTTGGGGGGCAGCGTGGTGGTGCTCATCAGTAGCGGATCCTCGGATCGAACACGGTGTAGAGCAGGTCGACGATCAGATTTACGATGACGTAGGTGAAGCTGAACATCAGCACGACGCCCTGGATGACCGGATAGTCACGGCGCAGGATGGCGTCGACGACGAGGCGGCCGACGCCAGGGATGGCGAACACGCTCTCGGTCACCACCGCGCCGCCGATCAGCCCGGCAAAGCCGATGCCGATGATGGTGATGATCGGCACCGCGGCATTCTTCAGCGCATGCACGAACAGGATGGCGCCCTGGCCGACGCCCTTGGCCTTGGCGGTGCGCACGTAATCCTGGCTCAGCACTTCCAGCATCGTCGCGCGGGTGATGCGGGCAATCAGCGCGATGAAGGCGCCGCCCAGTGCCACCGCCGGCAGCATCAGGTTGGATAGCCAGCCGGTGAAGCTGGTGCCGATCGGGGTGTAGCCCTGGACCGGGAACCAATCGAGCTGGAGCGCGAAAGTGTAGGCCAGCACATAGCCGACCACGAAGACCGGGACGGAGAAGCCGAGCACGGCGAACACCATCACCAGGCGATCGATCCAGGTGCCCTGCTTCCAGGCCGCCAGCACGCCCATCGGAATGGCGAAGGTCAGCGCGATGATCAGCGTCAGCAGCATCAGCGAATAGGTCGGCTCCAAGCGCTGCTTGATCATGTGGCTGACCGGCAGGTTGGTGAAGATCGACACGCCGAGGTCACCCTGCATCACTCGGAACAGCCACTCGGTGAAGCGGATGAGGAACGGGCGGTCGAGGCCGAGCGAGGCGCGGATTCGCTCCACATCGTCGGGGGTGGCCTGGTCGCCGGCGATGATGGCGGCCGGATCGCCGGGGGCGATGTAGAGCAGGCTGAAGACGAACAGCGCCACAATCAACATGACGGGGATCGTGGCGATCACACGACGAACGGTATAGGCGAGCATCCCCTTGATCTACCTTTGTATTGCGCACGCGGCGCGGCGGATCGGCCGGGCCTGGGCGTGGCGTGTTGGCTGGTCGGGTGACATTGTCGCGGGAAGCTCCATCCTGACTGACTCAACAGACATGCGGGGCGGACCCCGTGGAAGTGACGCGGGGCGCCCCGCGATGCGGGAAAAACGTAGCCTGCCTCAGCATGCGCCCGCTGGCCATAGCCAACTGGTGCTGCTGCGGCTTTTCCGTTCGGGACGGGTTCGGTGAAGCCTTCGCGCCCCAGACCACATCCCGATGACCGCCACTTTCGCGGGGACCATCACGCGGCATGGTCGTCAGCGTCTCGGCTTCCTCATGTCCCCGCCCGAATGGAGCAGGGACCAGCATTTCCATGGCGCCGATTCGTGGTTGCCGGGACGGCGGCGCCTCCGCCCAGCCTGTTGGCGTTGTTATGCGGGCAGCCGAGCCATGCCGCAAGCACATTCCCGCCCGGCTTGCGCCCCAATGCGCCCCCCGCTCAGACACGGCGCAAATTCCACAACAGCATCAGCCCGGGCACCCGGCCGGTCAGGTTCCGCCGCAGCGCGGTCTTGCCGTAATAGCTGCCGAGCGGGATGTAGGAGACCTCGTCGAGCGCCACTTGCTGGATCTCGGCGGCGATGCTGCGTTGCGCGTCCAGCGTCGGCGCGTCGAACCAGGCGTCGTGCAGCGCCTCCAGCCGGGGGATCGCCGGCCAGCCGGGCCAGCCGGCGGCACCATTGCCGCGGATCATCGAGTGCGCCGCCGGGTCGGCATGGTCGAAGCTCGATGAATCGGTGCACAGGACCGACCAGCCGCCCTTTTCCACCGGCTCGCGCGAGGTCCGGCGCTGGATCACCGTGCCCCAGTCCGATTCTGCCACTCGACGCGGTCGAAATGCACCACCTTGGGCCCGGTGATCAGGCTGGGGCTGCCGGTGGCGACCGGCAGGTAGTGCTGGTTGCGCTCGAAGACGATCAGCGAGTCGCTGTTGAACTCGCTCTTCTTGAAGGTCATCGGGCGCCGTGATTTCGTCCAGCACGTCCTTCAGCTTCAGGCCATAGGCGGTGCGGGCGGTCCAGCGCCGGATGCTCTGGGCGGCATCGGCGGCGCGCGCCGGCGTGCCGTCATGGAACAACAGGCCTTCGCGCAGAGTGATGGTGATGCGGCGGGCGTCATCCTCGACCAGATGGCCGGCCGCCATCTGCGGCTGGGCGACGAAATTCTGGTCGATGCCTTACAGCGTGTCATAGACCATGTGGCCATAGTTGCGGGTGATGTTGGCCGTGGTCCAGATCGGGTCGATCGAGGTCAGGTTGGCCTGCGGCAGCGCCTTGAGCACCTGGGCCGGCTGGGCGCGATGGCAGGACGAGACAGGGGAGCGACCAGCCCCCCTGCCCCGGCCAGAAAACTCCGGCGCCGCATGGCCATGCTCATCCCCGCCGGACGTTCCAGAACGTCGCAAAGCCGTTCAGCACCCCGGTGATGTCGGACCGGTAGGCGGTGGGCTGCTGATACTGGCCGAGCGGCATATACGGCACGTCGATCAGCGCCTGGGCCTGCATGTCGGCACAGATCTTCTGCTGGGCGGCGAGGTCCGGCGCCTCGAACCAGGCGGTGCGCAGGCGTTCCAACTCGGGCGAGACGCACCAGCCGGGCCAGGCGCTGGCGGCATCGCCATTCCCGCGCAAAGCGATGTGGCCCGCCGGATTGAGATGATCGGTGCCAGCCCAGCCGGTGACGAACAGGTTCCAGCCGCCCTGCTCGACCGGGTCCTTCTTGCCACGGCGCTGCAACATGCTGCCCCAGTCGGTGACGATATAGTCGACGTTCATCCCCATCTTGGTCAGCATGTCCGCCCCGACATCGCCGAGCGCCTTGAGGATCGGGTAATCGACGGCGACCATCAGCACGACCTTCTCGCCTTTGTAGCCGGCGGCGGTCAGCTCGGCCTTGATGCGGGCGAAGTCCTTCTTGCCGCCGAAGATCTCCAGCCCCGCGCTGCTCGCCATCGGCGTTTTCGGCGTGAAGTAGCCGAGCGGGGTGTAGAACATGCTGGGCTCGTCGCCGACGATCGCCTGCATGTAGTCGGTCTGGTTGATCGCGGCGTTGACGATCTGGCGGATCCGGGGGTTGTTGAACGGCGGCGTCAGGCAGTTGGCGCGCATCATCATGACACCGCCGGTCGGGTCCTGGATCGCCACCTTGATCCGGCTGTTGCGCTTGAGCAGCGGCATCAGGTCATGGGTGATCGACTCCCACCAATCCTGCTCGCCGTTCTGCAGCGCCGCCGAGGCCACCGAGGCATCCGGCATGGTGGTCCACTCGATACGGTCGAACCACGGCCGCTTCGGCCCTGCGGTCCAGTCGGGCGTGCCGTCCTCGCGCGGCTTGTATTGGGCGAAGCGCTCATAGACGTTCTTCGAGCCCTGCACCCGCTCGTCCATCTTGTACTTATACGGGCCGGAGCCGATGATCTCCTTGATCTGGGTGAAGGCATCGATGTTGGCCAAGCGTTCGGGCATCATCGCCGGCATCGGCGAGGGTGATTTCCCGAGCGCATCGGGCAGCAGCGGGAAGGGCTTCTTGAGGCGGAACTGGATGGTCTTGTCGTCCGGCGAGGACAGCTCGTCGGTGGCCTGCATCAGCGCATCGCCCAGCGAGTCCCGCTTGGCCCAGCGTTTGATCGAGGCGGTGCAGTCGCGCGCCAGGACCTTTTCGCCGTCATGCCAGGTCATGCCGTCGCGCAGGGTCAGCTTCCACAGCTTGCCATCGTTCTCGACGGTATGGCCCTGCACCATCTGCGGCTGCGGCTTGTAGCTGCCGTCGACGCCGTACAGCGTGTCGAACACCATGTAGCTGTGATTGCGGGTGATGTAGGCGGTGGTGAAATGCGGATCGAGGAAGGCGAGGTCGATCTGCGGGATGAACTTCAGCGTGGTCTGCTTTTGCGCGCGCACCACGGCGGGGGCGAGGGCAGCCCCGGCGGTGGCAGTGGCGGCGGCAGTGGCAAGGAAGCTGCGGCGTTTCATGGCGGTCGTCTCCAAAGTGTGCGCCGGGCCGTCATCGCCCCGCGCCAGTTTGCACATCAGGCGTTCGGTCAGGCGGTGGCGCGCTGAACGCTCCAGAACGACGGAATGCCCTGCAGCACGCCGGTGATGTTCTTGCGATAGGCGGTGACGCCCTTGACCTGGCCGAGCGGGATATACGGCACGTCGGCAAAGGCCTGGCGCTGCATGTCGGCGGCACTCAGCTCATCGGTCGCGGCCATCCGGCTCTGGCCAAAGGTGTCGCGCGCGCCCCAGCGCTTGATCGAGGCAACGCAGTCGCGCGCCAGCACCTTTTCGCCGTCGTGCCATTTCAGCCCGGCGCGCAGCGTGATCTTCACCAGCTTGCCGTCGTTCTCGACCGTCATGCCCTCAGCAATCTGCGGCGACGCCTTGTAGGCGTTGTCCATGCCGAACAGCGTGTCGTAGACCAGATAGCCGTGGTTGCGGGTGACATAGGCCGTGGTCCAGATCGGATCGAGCACGGTGAGGTCGGCGTGCGGGATGAACTTCAGCACCCGCGCACCCTGTGCCGCGGCAATAGAAGGTGCGGCAAGGCTCAAGCCAGCCGCGCCGACTCCCTTGAGCAGACTGCGTCGCTGCATATGCTGGTCCCCTATCGATGAAGCCTCTTGGTCAGTCCTGCGGCCCGACATTGAGTCGTGGCGCGGCCCGGCGGTCCCTGTCAGGGCAGCCTAGCGGAAATTGCCGGCGCGATGCACCCCCGAATCAGCGCGCGCCACACGCGGTCGTCAGCTTTCCTTTATGGTTGGGCCGCACTAGGTGGATGCGATGGAATCCATGATCGAACGCTACTTTGGCAAGGCGCTGGCGCAACTGGCGATACAGTTCCTGCGCTTTGGAACCGTCGGTGCCGCTGGCTTCGTGGTGGATACCGCGGTCGTCTATGGCCTGCGCGGGGCGATTGGCATCTATGGCGCCGGGGCGGCGGCCTATGTTGTCGCCGCCAGCTTCACTTGGCTGTTCAACCGCCTCTGGGCCTTCCGCAACGCATCACGCGGAGCGGCACATCGCCAGTGGATGATGTTCCTGGCAACCCAAAGTGCGGGGTTCGTGGTCAATCGCGGCGTGTTCGCCGCATTGGTCACCTGGAGCGACGTTTGCGCGGCATATCCTGTCTTGGCGATTGCTTCTGGCATGGCGGCGGGAATGTTTTTAAATTTTGCCGCCGCCCGGCACTATGTTTTTGTTGGTTCGCCGGACTGATTTACGGCTCCGTTGGGACGTGTTAAACGCCGAACGCCCCCCTTGCATTTCTGCCTGGGGGGCGTTGTTCGTCATTTTGATTTGGTTGCGGGGACAGGATTTGAACCTGTGACCTTCAGGTTATGAGCCTGACGAGCTACCGGGCTGCTCCACCCCGCGTTGGTGGTCGTTTATTGGGTGCATTGGAAGACCTGGCGGCGACCTACTCTCCCACGTCTTGAGACGCAGTACCATGGGCGCTGGGGGTTTTCACGGCCGAGTTCGGGATGGGATCGGGTGCAGTCTCCCCGCCATAGCCACCAGGTCATCCAATGCACCCTGTGTTGCTATTCCTGGTTTCAGGATGAGCGACACGTGCCGC
>JANXSA010000390.1 GCA_025352915.1 Rhodospirillales bacterium
CGCTGATGTTCATGCCGGTGACCCTGCCGGGCCTGTCGGTGACTAAGGCCGCAGAACTGCTGCAAACCCAGAACCGCATCATCCGCAGTTTTCCCGAAGTGGCGATGGTGTTTGGCAAGGCGGGACGGGCGGCAACCTCGACCGACCCGGCGCCAACAGAGATGTTCGAGACGATCATCACCCTCAGGCCGCCGGAGGCGTGGCGCCCCGGCCTGACGGTCGATGCGCTGGTGGCGGAAATGGACACCGCGCTGCGAATGCCCGGCATCAGTAACGCATGGACGATGCCGATCAAGGCGCGCACTGACATGCTTGCGACCGGCATTCGCACTCCCATCGGCATCAAGGTCTACGGCCCAGACCTTGGCGGAATTGATCGGCTGTCTCGGGAGATCGAGGCCGCAGTGAGGAAGGTCCCGGGCACGACAAGCGCCTTCGCCGAGCGGCTGGACGGCGGCTTCTATCTCGAGATTGAACCGGACCGTGCGGCACTGGCGCGCAATGGCCTGCTGGTTGGAGATCTCCAACGCACAATCTCGACCGCCTTGGGAGGTGAGGCAGTCACGACAATTGTGGACGGGCGGGCACGATATACAGTCAATGTTCGCTATCCGCGGGGGCTGCGAAGCGACCCCGAATCTATCGCTGGCCAAGTGCTGGTGCAGGGATCCGGCACCGCGGCGGTGCCGCTCGGGCAGGTTGCGCGCGTGCGGATCGTCCGCGGCCCGGCAGCGATCCGCACCGAGAATGCGCAGTTGGTGAACTACATCTACGTGGATATGGCCGGCCGCGATCTTGGGGGCTATGTCAATGAAGCACAGCTTGCCGTTGCCGGCGCGGTGCAGATGCCGCCCGGTTATCACATCGAGTGGAGTGGACAGTTCGAATACCTCCAGCGCGCCCAGGCGAAACTCGCAGTAGTCGTGCCAGTAACGGTCGCCATAATTTTTGTGCTGCTTTACCTAAATTTCAGGCGAATGACCGAGACGTTGATCGTCATGGCGTCGGTTCCCTTCGCGCTGATCGGTGGGGTGTGGTTGGTCTACTGGATGGGTTTCAACATGAGCGTTGCAGTTGCTATCGGGTTTATAGCACTTGCGGGGGTCGCTGCTGAAACCGGAGTGATCATGTTGGTCTATCTGGATCTTGCACTGGCCGATGCACGCCGCGCTTGCCTGGAACACGGCCGCGAAATGACGCGAGCCGATATCCGTCAGGCAATTATGGTCGGGGCAGTCGAGCGCGTGCGTCCCAAGATGATGACAGTGACCGCGATCATCGCTGGACTACTACCCATACTATGGAGCACCGGTACCGGGTCCGAGCTAATGCGCCGCATTGCCATGCCAATGGTCGGCGGAATGGTTTCTTCGGCAGTTCTGACGCTGGCGGTCGTACCCGTGCTTTACGCGGTTATCGCTGAGTGGCGAGCAGGAAGGATCGTGGTGGGCGTTATGGTCCCATCTGCCGCATCGGTCGTACCTCCGAAAGGGTAAATGGGTCAATACACTGGGAGAGCACAGAATGAGCGATCGTCACCGGCATATCCATCATGCCCAAGGCCCCGCAGGACAAACTTGCGATGATTCGTATGGTGATGCGGGCAAGCGGATGGCAACCGACCGCGTGTGCGGCATGAAGGTCGACCTGCGCACGTCCAAACATCATGCCGAGCATGGCGGGCAAGCCCTCCACTTTTGCTCGGCACGTTGCCACACCAAATTCGTTGACGACCCCGGTCGCTACCTCAAGGCCGAGGCGGTCGCGGCCCCTGCCGTGCCCGAGGCTCCGCCGGGCACAATCTATACTTGCCCGATGCTCCCGAGGTGCGGCAGGTCGGGCACGGCAGTTGCCCAATTTGCGGCATGGCGCTGGAACTGGCGGAGGTCACTGCGGAGGCGGCGCCGAACCCAGAACTGGTGGACCTGACGCGGCGGTTCTGCGTTGGCACCGCGCTGACGTTGCCCGTGGTGGCGCTCGAAATGGCTGGCCATCTGGTCGGGCTGCGCCATCTGGTAAGCCCAGCCACATCTACCTGGATCCAGTTGCTGCTGGCCACGCCGGTGATCCAGTGGGCCCGCTGTTCATGCTTCAAGCGGACCTGGGCTGCTGGTCAGCCGCAGCTTCAACATGTTCACCCGGCTCGCGATCGGCACCGGCCAACCACCGGTTCGTGCGTGACCTGCGGGCCAAGTGCGAGGTGGTCGCCATGGCGGGCGACGGCGTAAACGACGCCCCGGCTCTGGCAGAGGCCGATGTCGGTATTGCGATGGGAACCGGGAGCGAGGTGGCTATGCACAGTGCCGGGGTCACACTGGTGAAGGGTGACCTGAGGGGAATCGCCCGGGCCCGCACCCTCAGTCGGGCCACGATGCGCAACATCCGCCAGAACCTGGTGTTCGCTTTCATCTACAACGTCGCCGGCGTGCCGCTGGCCGCCGGGGTGCTGTATCCAGCCTTCGGCCTGTTGCTCAGCCCAATCGTGGCGGCGCGCCGCACTTCGTCAGGCACTGGCTGAACGTTCTGGCTGTCGCGACACCTCGATTGCAGAAATATTTTGTCGCGATCCATACATCAGGCGGACATGCTTGTAGCTTATTTAACGGTCGTAGGCATTCCGCCGTCCGTAGCCAAAGCGGCTCCGGTCAAATCAAAGGAACTAGCAATGGCGACCTCCAATTCCACTCCCACGGCTTCCTTCGCGCACCCTGCGCTGCGGAAGGTGGCGCTCGCGACCTTTTTGGCGGTTTCGGTCATGATGGGCGGGCTTGTCGATGCGCATGCCGAAAGCCTCGATGCGTCGCGAATGCATGACACAAGCTTTCGTACTGCTGGCATCGGCGATGCCGGAGAAGGGGCGAGTTACCGGACATCCGAGCGCGGCGATGCCGGAGAGGGGGCAAGCTTCCGCGTCTCCGGTCCTGGCGATGCTGGCGAGGGCGCGAGCTTCCGTACCTCCGGTCTCGGTGACGCCGGCGAGGGACCTGCTCGCCCGGTGTAGCCCGGCTGCCTTCGTGCAGTCAGGGGAGGACTGGTAAACAGGCAACCGGAGCTTCGCAGGCTCCCGTCGTTGGGAGATAGACGGCTCACTCCGGTTCGGTGTCACCACGGATTTTTGGTTGCCGTCAAACCAATATCCGATCAGACGAACTCTCTGATCGGATATTTCGTTCTTTACCAGATTTCCAGTATTGTAATAGACCGTCTACCAAGTCCGCTTCCGACTTACTGTGCGAGGCTGACCTGCGCCTCAGCCATCCCCTCATTTCGCATTGCCATAGAATCCGTTGAATTCGGATGCTGTTCCGATGGCTCTGGCGAAGGCTTGCATGAGGGGGATCAGGCGGTGCTCGGGCATATTGGGGATCAACTCGTAGAGCATGCAGCCT
>JANXSA010000395.1 GCA_025352915.1 Rhodospirillales bacterium
GCACCGGGTTCAGGCTGGTCATCGGTTCCTGGAAGATCATCGAGATGTCGTTGCCGCGGACGGCGCGCATCTCCTCCTCGTCCAGTGCGAGGAGGTCGCGGCCCTCCAGCTTCACCGTGCCCGAGTCGATGCGGCCGGGCGGCGTGGGGACCAGGCGCATGATGGACAGCGCGGTGATGCTCTTGCCGCAGCCGGATTCGCCGACGATGGCCAGGACCTCGCCGCGGTTGACGTAAAAGGATAGGTCGTCGACCGCGCGGACAAGGCCCTGGCGGGTGAAGAACAGGGTGCGCAGGCCGGAAACTTCGAGGATGGGGACGCCCATTTCTGAGGGGGGGGTCATCCGCGCTGCCTCGGGTCGAGGACGTCGCGCAAGGCGTCGCCCAGCAGGTTGGTGCCGAAGACGGCGAGGCTGATCGCCAGGCCCGGAAAGATCACCAGCCAGGGCGCGCGGCGCATGTATTCGGCGGCGGATTCGGACAGCATGCGGCCCCATGAGGGATGCGGTTCGGGCACGCCAAGGCCGAGGAAGGACAGCGAGGCCTCGGTCAGGATGGTGCTGCCCAGTTGGGCGGTGGCCAGCACAATCAGCGGGGCGATGGTGTTGGGCAGGATGTGGCGGATCGCCAGGCGCCACTCGCTCATGCCGGTGGCCTGGGCGGCTTCGACGAAGGCGAGTTCGCGCAGCGCCAGCGTGTTGGAGCGGATGACGCGCGCGATCGAGGGTACGAGGGGAATGGCAATAGCGATGATGGTGTTGGGCAGCGACGGGCCGAGGGCGGCGGCGAAGACCAGGGCGAGCACCAGCAGCGGCAGCGCCTGCATGACGTCCATCACCCGCTGCACGATCAGGTCGAACCAGCCGCCGAGATAGCCGCTGGCCAGCCCGATCGAGACGCCGAAGATGCAGCCCAGGGCGGTCGAGCCGATGCCGACCGCCAGCGAGATGCGCGCGCCGTAGACGATGCGGGCATAGACGTCGCGGCCCATGAAATCCGCCCCCATCAAATGCTCGCCGCCCGGGGCGGCCAGGGAGGCGCGCGGATTGGTGGTCAGTGGACTCAGGCCGACGATGACTTCGGCGAAAATCGCGGCGAGCACGAACAAGGTCATGATCAACGCGCCGATCGCGCCCAGCGGGTAGGAGCGCACGAAGAACAGGGTATGGCCCCATGCCCCGCTGGTGTCGGCGCCGGCGCGGCTGAGTTCGGACTGGTAGGAGGTGCCTGGCATTATCTCAGTCCGAATACTTGATGCGCGGGTCGAGCACCGCGTAGAGCATGTCAACCACGAAATTTATCACCACCACGACGACCGCGATCAGCATCACCAGATTCTGCACGATCGGGTAGTCGCGGGCGCGGATCGCCTCGACCAGGAAGCGCGCCACGCCGGGGATGTTGAACACGGTTTCGGTCACGATCAGCCCGCCGAGGAGGAATGCCGCCTCGATGCCGATGACGGTCACCACCGGCAGCAGCGCGTTGCGCAGGGCGTGGCGGTAATTCACCGAACCGCGGCTGGCGCCCTTGGCGCGCGCCGTGCGGATGTAGTCCTGGCGCAGCACTTCCAGCATCGACGACCGGGTGAGGCGCATCACCAGCGCCGAGGAACGAAAACCCACGGCGGCGGCCGGTACGGCGTAGATCAATATCAAATGCCCCAGGCTCGATGGCCGGTCGGTGTAGATTGGCATGGTGCCGGTCCAGGTGACGAAGGCCATCAGGATCAGCAGGCCGAGCCAGAATGACGGCAGCGACAGGCCCGACAGGCTCAGCAGCCGCAGCAGGTAGTCGATCGGGGTATTCTGCCGCACCGCGCTGATCACGCCGAGCGGCATGCCGAGCAGCACGGCAAAGCCGAGTGCCAGTACCGCCAGGCGGGCGGAGATGGGAATGCGCGGCAGGATCTCGTCCAGTGCCGGCTTCTCGGAGACGTAGGAATAGCCGAGGTCGCCGCGGGCGATGCCGGTGATCCAGCGCCAGTATTGCTGCGGCACCG
>JANXSA010000407.1 GCA_025352915.1 Rhodospirillales bacterium
ATGGACGATCGAGATATTGCCGGCCAGCAGGTTGGACAATTGCGCCAGGAACAGCGTCGGCCGCAGATCGGTCAACAGCCGCTCATTAAGGAAAGCCGCCGGGTGCTCCGCCTTCGGCAATCCGGACAGGATCGCCGCGTCGACCGCGGCATCGCGCTCGCCACCACCGGCCGCCACGATCATGTGCATGTTGGCCAGCAATTCAGCGCGGCCCTTCACCCCGGCGGCCGCCAGCGCCTCGCCGGCGGCATAGGTGCCGATGCGCTGCCACGGCTCCATCTGGCGCTGGTCCTGGCGCTTGGGAATGTGGCGGTCCCATTCCAGTGCCACCAGCGGATGCACCGGATACGGCGCGAAGGACGTGGCATCGACAACCGGCGAGAACCCGCCCTCGGCGTTCAGTGCCGCCAGATGTTCGTCCATCCCGGCGCCCAGGCAGGACACCAGGCCAATGCCGGTGATGACGGCATCACGAGGGGAATGTTCAGCCATCCTGCATCAACTCCGGCGGCACACCCACCCGGCGGGCCACTTCGAAAAGCCCGTCGCGCAGGGCCGGATTGGGGAAATTCATCACCCGATAGGTGATCGTGGCCTCGGAGATCAGCTTGCCCGCGGATTTGATCCGGCCGGAGACCACGGCATAGCCGGAGCCGTCATGGTCCTGGGTCGCCTCCACCCGGATCGCCTGTCCCGGCGCCAGAAAGCTGCGCATCTTGGCCTCGGACACCTTGGCCAGGAAGGCCATCTGGCGAAATCGCAACCCCGCCATCACCAGCCAGCCGCCGGCCTGGGCAATGGTCTCGATCATCAGCACGCCGGGCATGATGGGATAGCCAGGGAAGTGGCCCTCGAAGATCGGGCTTTCCTCCGGCAGGGTGCACTCGACCGCGATGGTGCGGGCATCGAGGTCAAGCTCGGCGATGCGGTCGATCATCTGGAAGTATTCGAGGCGCATGGGCAAATCAGCCCTTGGCGGCAACCAGCTTGTCGATGTTCTCGGCTAGGCCCTTGAGCACGAAATAGGTGTCGTCGGAGACGCCGCCCTCGTTCACTTCCTGGGTCCACTGCTCCAGCGGCATCTTGATGCCGAAGGCCTTGTCGATGGCGAAGGCGACGTCGAGGAAATCCAGGCTGTCGATGCCGAGGTCGTTGATGGCGTGGCTCTCCGGCGTGATGGTCGCACGGTCGATGCCGCAGATCTCCGCGATGATATCGGCGACCTTGTCGAATGTTGCAGCAGACATGGAACAGAGCCTCACTTCAGCGGAACAGAATCGGATTGATCCAGCGCAGACACCACAGGACGCCCCCCAACACAAGCTGGCTCCCCGGGGCAGCCGGTCAGGTCAGCGTAAGCGTGACCTCGCCCAACCCATCGAAGACGACGCTGACATGGCAAGGACGATCGAGCCAGATCGGCGGGGTGACCGAGCCCAGCATCACCACCTGCCCGGCCTTGAGTCCGCCAAAGGCCACCGCCGTCGGCGAACCGGCGAGCCATGCCAGCGCCTTGATCGGATGACCCAGCAGATCACGGCCATGGCCACTGGCGCGCTGCAACCCGTCAACGGCAACCCGGCCGGGAATGGCGGCAAGGTCAAGGTCGCGCCAGGTTGCCGGTGCCGTGCCGAGGATGGCGGCGCGGTGATAGACCTGATCGGCAATCAGGGTCGGGGTGCCGATGCGCGCCAGATCGCCCAAGGGCGGCGTGCCGTAGCGGTTCTCGACGATCTCGATGGCGGCAAAAACCTCGCCCACTGCCGCAAGGGCCGTCGCCTCGTCGCACGGGCCGGGGGCGAGGTCGCGGGCCAGGCGCAGGCCGATTTCGCATTCGGCGCCGGGGCCACGCAGGCTGGCGTAAGGCATTCGGATGCCGCTGGCGTGCAGGTTGGCGCCGACCATGTAGCCGGCGGCGGGGCCGGTCAGGCCGAGATAGTCCTGCATCCGCTGGGTGGTGGCGCCGATCTTGTAGCCGGCCGGGGGCACGGCACCGGAGCGGCGGGCGCGTTCGAACTGGACCGCCACGCCCTCGTCGAGGGTGGCCGGTCGGATCGCTTCGGGCAGCGAGGACTCGACGCCGGTGCGGCGGGCTTCGTCGAGCGCGATGGCGGCTTGGGTGGGATCGTAGGGCATATCAGCGGCGGGCCAGTTCATACAGCGCGATCGCGGCGGCAGTGGAGACGTTGAGGCTGTCGAGCAAGACGGACGCGCCGGGCATGTGGATCGCCGCGGTTTCGTCGCAGGTTTCGCGGGTCAGGCGGCGCAGGCCTTCGCCTTCGCTGCCGAGGACCAGGGCGACGCGGCGTTCGGCCAGGGCGGGGCCGGACAGGCGGCCGCCGGCGGCGTCCAGGCCGATCACCCAGAACCCGGCGGCGCGCAGGGCGATCAGGGTGCGGGCGATGTTGACGGCGCGCAGGAAGGGCACGGTTTCCAAGGCACCTGAGGCGGCCTTGGCCAGGGCGCCGGTTTCTTCCGGGGCGTTGCGGTCCTGGGTGATGACGGCAGCGACGCCGAATGCCGCGGCGGCGCGCAGGATGGCGCCGACGTTGCGGGGGTCGGTGACCTGATCGAGGACCAGGATCGGGCCGGGGCGGGCGACGACGGATTGCAGGCTGGGGGGTGCCAGCGGTTCGACCAGCAGGGCGGCACCCTGGTGGATGGCGCCTGGCCCGAGCAGGTGGTCGAGCCGGGCGCGGTCGGTGCGTTCGGCGCTGAGTGCCCAGGGGCGGGGCAGGCGGGTGGCGATCGAGGGCTCGGCTTCCTCGGTCAGCAGCAGGCGGCGCAAAAGGCGGGCCGGGTTGGCCATGGCGGCGGCGACGGCATGCAGGCCGTAAAGCCAGATCGAGTTGCCCGGGGCTTCGCGCTGTACGTGGGGGGCGCGTTCGGTGTAGCGCGGGCGGGCGGGGCGGGGGGCGGCGGATTCGGCGGCTGGTTTGGTGCGCAGGGTGGCCGCGCCGGAACCAAAGGCGCCGTCGGTGGGCGGGCGCTGCGGGGTTTCGGTGCGGGGGGCACGGGGTTCGCGTGGCGGGGCCGGCGGGCGAGGCGTTTGTGGGCGGGGCGTGGAGGGGCGGGGCGTGGAGGGGCGGGGCGTGGTGGGGCGGGGGCCGCTGCTGCGGTCGGGCGGACCGCCACGGGTTTTGCCGCCGGTGGGGCGGGGTGAGTCGGAACCGGTGCGGCGGGGGGGCTTCATGGGGCGGGTTATAGCGGGCGTGGGCGCGGGCGACAAATCGGCGGCTTGTCATGATTGACAAGCAAAGGGTTTGGCCATAGTTCGGCCGCGTTACGCCGAAAGGCGGAGGGGTGCCCGAGTGGCTAAAGGGGGCGGACTGTAAATCCGCTGGCGCACGCCTACGTTGGTTCGAATCCAACCCCCTCCACCAAATTCTATCTGCGGATGAAGTCCGGGGCGTCGCGGGTGTAGCTCAATGGTAGAGCTCCAGCCTTCCAAGCTGGCTATGAGGGTTCGATTCCCTCCACCCGCTCCAGAGGCCGCTCCAAGGGCCGCTGCAGGGGGGGGCCGCTCCATCTTGCTCTTGACATCTGCGCCCGCGCGCTCTTTCTACGGCGCCCGGGCTAAGGTGCCTGGGCGGCATGCAGGGGTGTAGCTCAATTGGCTAGAGTGCCGGTCTCCAAAACCGGAGGTTGTGGGTTCGAGACCCTCCACCCCTGCCAGCCGTCCCATGAGAAAGATTGTGTCTGCCCCCGATTGGGGCAAATTGGACTGCATTTAGGAGCGTGATGCGCGTGGCGATCGATCCGTTACGTTTCCTGCGCGAAGTGCGCAGCGAGGCCGCGAAGGTGACTTGGCCGTCGCGCAAGGAGACGATGGTGACCACCGGGCTGGTGGTGGCCATGGCTTTTG
>JANXSA010000455.1 GCA_025352915.1 Rhodospirillales bacterium
AGCTGGTCGTTGGCGTAGATGGTGAAGCTGCGGAGCTCGCCGTCGATGTTGCCCTTGGGGGTGTTGGCGGTGGCGGTGAACAGCGAGCCGCGCACGTCCTCCAGCGTCAGGCCCATCGCGGCGAGGCGGGCGGGGTCGAGCTGGACGCGCACGCTGCGTTTTTGCTGGCCGCCGATGAAGACCTGGGAGACGCCGGTGATGGTTGAGATTTGCTGAGCGAGAATGTTGTCGGCGTAGTCGTTGACGTCGATCAGCGGCAGTTCGTCGGATTGGACCGCCAGGATCAGGATGGGGCTGTCGGACGGGTTGACCTTCCAGAAGGTTGGCGGCTGCGGCAGGTTGCGCGGCAGCTGGCCGGTGGCGGCGGTGATCTTGGCCTGGATGTCGAGCGAGGCGGCGTCGATCGAGCGGGTGAGGTCGAACTGGATGGTGATCTGGGTCTGGCCCTGGACCGAGTTCGAGGTCATCTGGGCGACGCCCTCGATCTGGGCGAACTGGCGTTCGAGCGGCTGGGCGACGGCGGTGGCCATGGTCTCGGGGCTGGCGCCGGGGAAGCTGGCGTTGACGTTGATGGTGGGGAATTCGACGCGCGGCAGGGGGGAGACGGGCAGCAGCGGGAAAGCGGCGACGCCGACCAGCACGATGGCGGCCATGATCAGCGAGGTGCCGACCGGGCGGCGGATGAACGGGGCTGAAATGCTCATGGCGGGATGCCTGGTGTGCGAGGGAGGGGGCGCCGTGGGGTTTTTTATGTGCGGTGGTCAGCCGGAGGGCTTGGCGGCGGCTTGCGGCTGGGCGGAGGGAGCACCGGGGGAGGCATTGATGGTGACGCGGGCGCCGGCGCGCAGGCGGGATTGCCCGGCCACCACCACGCGCGCGCCTTCGTTCAGGCCGCGGCGGATTACCGCCAGCGTGCCGTCATCCTGGCCGAGTTCGACGCGGGCGATCTCGACGGTCTGGTCGTCCTTGACGGTGTAGACGAACAGGCCGGCCGGGCCGCGCTGGACTGCGCTGGACGGGATCGAGATCACCGCCTGCTGGATTTCGAGGGTGAGGCGGACGTTGACGAACTGGCCGGGCCAGAGGCGGGTGTCCTCGTTGGTGAAGACCGCCTTCATGCGGATGGTGCCGGTGGTCTGATCGATGGTGCTGTCGGTGGTGATCAGTTCGCCCTGGCCGAGTTGGGTCTTGTCGTCGGGCGAGAAGGCGGCGGCGGGGAGTTTGCCGCGGGCCATGGCGGCCTGGATCGCCGGCAGGGTGTCTTGCGGCAGGGTGAAGACGGCGACGATCGGGCGGATTTGACTGATGGTGACGATGGCGGTGTTGGCGTTGTCGGCGAAGCGCACGACGTTGCCGGGATCGATGTTGCGCAGGCCGAGGCGGCCGTCGAAGGGGGCGAGGATGTTGGTGTAGTCGAGGTTGACGCGGGCGGCGTTGGCGGTGGCTTCGTCGGCGCTGAGCTGGGCTTCGAGCTGGGCGACGGTGGCGGCGCGGGTGTCGAGCACCTGGCGCGAGGCGAACTGGCCGCGGGCGAGGTCGGCGGCGCGGGCGAGGTCGAGGCGGGCATTGGCCAGGGTGGCGGCGGTTGCGGCCTTGCGGGCGACGGCTTGGTCGAGGATGGCCTGGTAGGGGCGGGGGTCGATGCGGGCGAGCAGGTCGCCTTTTTTGACTTCCTGGCCCTCGGTGAACATGACCTGTTCGAGGGTTCCGTCGACGCGCGGGCGGATGGCGGCGCTCTGGAATGCCTGGACCACGCCGATGTTGCGCAGCACGATGGGCACATCGCGCCTGGAGGCGGTTTGTACCGTGACTGGCACCGGCGGGGCCTGCGGCGGTGGTGCGGCGGGGGCTTGGGCGTGCGCAGCGACGGACAGCAGGCAGGTGGCCGCGACCAGCAGGGCTGCGAGGGCGGGAGCGCGTGTGGGTATGGGCCTGGTCAAGAGCGTCCTTTGATCGCTTGTGTCGGATGGCGGCGCGGTCGGCTTCGCCCCGCCATCCATCGCATAATCGGAGGCCGTCACGCAACGCTGTCGCGCGCGTCACGCCCCTCTGGCCAGGCGAGCAATATCAGTCGGCGGGGATGCCGAGGGCGGCGCGGAAGCGCACCGACAGGGCGGCGGCGTCGCGCGGCGGCAGGAAGCGCGGCACCTCGGCGGTGGAGATCTTGACCACAGCGAAGATCACCTCGTGGCGCAGCCGCTGCCGCAGGGTGGCTATGTCCGCCATGGTGGTGACGGTCATCGTGGTTTTCCAGCCACATGCGGCGGCGACGGCGGCGAGGTCGGTGCCGAGCGAGGTGTGGCTGGCTTGGTGGCCGGTTTCACCGAACTGGCCGTTATCCATCACCACCATCGAGAGGTTGTTCGGCGCGCGGGCGGCGACGGTGGACAATGCGCCCATGCCCATCAGCGCCTCGCCGTCGCCGGTCAGCACCAGGACGCGGCGCTCGGGCTGGGCCAGGGCGACTCCGAGGCCGATCATCGCCGCCCCGCCCATGGCGCCCCACAGGTAGAAGTTCTCCGGCCGGTCGCCGGCGGCACCGGCGTCATAGGTGGTGGAGCCAAGGCCGGTGACAACCAGGAGCGGGCCGCCCGGGCAATCGGCGGGCTCGTGCAGGAGTTCGGCGACAACGGCGCGGCGATCGAGACCTGACATTATTCGCCCTCCGGCTTGACGAAGACCTTGGCGCCGATCAGGCGCTGGCTGAATAGCACGGCGACCGGGATGGCGCTGTTGAAGGCGAGGTAGGCGGAGGCGGCGACCATGTCGACCACGTCTTCCTTGGAGTCGGCGCGCTTGACGTGCACGCCCATGGCGGTGAGGACGGTCTCGGTGGCCTGGCCCATCGGGACCTGCCAGCCGTTGAACTCGCCCCACTCGCCGCGCATGGTGATCAGGGTGAGGAAGCCGGCCCGCATGGTGGTGGGCAGGCCGATCATGTTGATGGTGTTGCCGACGCCGGAGGACTGCATCAGCAGGCAGGCGCGCTGGCCGCCGAGATGGGCGCCGGCGGCCAGGGCCACGCCTTCTTCTTCCGTGGTGCACACGACGACGTGCATGTCGTTGTCGGCATGGGCAAGTTCGATCAGGCGCGAATGGCCGGCATCCGGCACATAGGCGATCTGCTTGACGCCGGCGGTCTTCAGGGCAGCATAGACGCCGTCCTGCCAGGGTGGTGCGGTCATTCAAAGTCCTCCTCAGCATATGGTGCCTTGCCGTTGCACGGCGCGCAAACGCGCCCTAATCCAGCAGGAACGACGGAGACACATGATGGACCTGCATAGCCCCGCCAACGACGCCCATGCCGAGATCCGCGAGGGGGTGCGCAAGCTGTGCGCCGGCTTCCCGGGCGAGTATTGGCGCCGCCTGGACCAGGAGCGGGCCTATCCTACGGCGTTTGTGACCGCGCTGACCGAGGCGGGGTATCTCGGCGCGTTGATCCCCGAGGAATTCGGCGGCGCCGGGCTCAATCTGAGCGGGGCGGCGGCGATCCTGGAGACGGTGCAGGCCGA
>JANXSA010000458.1 GCA_025352915.1 Rhodospirillales bacterium
GGGCGGCGATGATGTGGCGGCGGACGATCTTGCCTTGGCCGTTGCGGGGGATCGGGTTGAGGGTGGCGTAGAAGCGCGGGCGTTTGTAGGGGGCGAGGTCGGCGCAGGCGGCGCGGGTGGCTTCTTCCCAGTTGGGGGGCGGGTTTTCGGCGACGGCGACGATGATTTCGCCCCAGTATTCCGAGGGGAAGCCGATGATGGTGGTGTCGGCTGCGGATGCGGCGGCGCGTTCGATTTCTTGCGGGTAGATTTTGTAGCCGCCGGATTTCATGGCGTCCGACAGGCGGGCGACGAGGTGGAGTCGGCCTTGTTGGTCGATGCGGCCGATGTCGCCGGTGGGGTGGAAGCCATCTTCTCGCCAGGGGATGACGGCGTGGTTGGCGTCGAGGATGCCTTCGGACATGTGTTGGGCGCGGAGGAGGATTTCGCCTTCGGGTTCGTCGCCGTCGATCATGATTTCGACGCCTTGGCCGGGCCAGCCGACGCAGGTGGAGCCGTCCTGGCCGCCGCTTTCGGGAAGTCGGGCTTCGGCGAAGTAGGCGTCGGTTTCGTCGGGGCGGAGGATGGCGATGGGGTTGACGACTTCGGACTTGCCGTAGGTGACGCGGATGATGGGGCCGAACATGGCGCGGGTGCGGGCGTAAAGCAGCGGGGGGAGCGGGGCGGTGCCGGTGAATATGGTGCGGATGCCGGGGAGTTCCTGGCCCGCGTAGGCCGCGGTGAGTTTGGCCAGGACAGTGGGGGCGGCGAACATGGCTTCCACCGCACGGGCTTTGAGCAGGGGGTGGACGCGGTCGGGGTCGACGCCGTCGTGGAGGATGACGGTGCCGCCCTGGTTGAGCCAGGCGAAGCTTTGCAGGGAGGCGCCGTGGGCGAAGGGGGTCATGAGGAGGCAGCGACTGCCGGCGGCGGGGAGCCAGGGGAGGCTGGCCTGAAGGAGGAGGTTGCCGATGAAGCGGGCCTGCTGGCTGGTGACGATGGCTTTCGGGCGGCCGGTGGTGCCGGAGGTGAAGCCGATGCGACCGGGCATGGTTGGGGCGACGTCTGGGAAGATAATGGGGTCGAGGGTTTCCGGGCGGATGGTGGTGATGTCGTGGGTGGTGATGGCGTGGTCGCGGAAGAATTGGGCGTGTTCGGGGCCGCAGACGACGGTGGTGCAGCCGGCGGTGGCCAGCGCGTCGCGGCGTTCGGCTTCGGTGTAGGCGATGTTGAGCGGGACTTCGGCGGCGCCGGCGAGCTGGATTCCGTAGGAGGCGGCGAGGGCCAGGCGGGAGTTGCGCATGAGGGTGGCGATTTTGGCGCCGGGGTGGGTGCCTGAGGTGATCAGGGCGCGGGCGAGGCCGGCGGCGTGGTCGAGGATTTCGGCGTAGGTGGCGTCACCCTGGGAGTCCTGGACGGCGATGCGGGGGCCGAAGCGGGCGCGCAGGCTGGCGTGGTGTCGGCCCCAGTTGATCGCGGGCATGGCGGATACTCCGGGGAATCGCAGTTCGACATGTCTCGCTCGAAGCATGGGCGGGATGGTGCGGGGATACGCAGGAAGGCTCGTGGATACAAGTTTTTTGGTTTTCGCAGGACAGGGCAGGAGAAAGCGCTTCTTTTTGAAAAAAGAAGCAAAAATTTTTACCCGTTTGAGTGGGAAGAAGAAAACGTGGGTCCTTCACTTCGTTCAGGATGACGGAAGTCAAATGAGTGAAGTTTTTTTTCTTATTTTTGTCCACAAAAAGAGGATTTTTCTTGCGTTGTTTTTCGGCCCGGACACCGGCAGGGATGGTGCAATGCCAAGTGGCATTGACACCCTACGGTATCGCGTCGGTTTGACCGGCTTTCCTACGGCCGGTAGCGTTCGGCGGCAAATTATGGGCGGGAACGATGCTGGCGAAGAGCTATGAGACGCTGATGCTGGACGAGCCGGCGGAGCATGTTTTGCGGGTGACGCTGAACCGGCCGGAAGTGTCGAATGCGATGAATACGCAGATGGGGTTGGATAAGCTCGACCTGTTCGAGGCGTTGTGTGCGGCGCCGGATTCGTACCGGTGTATTATTGTTACCGGGGCGGGGGATAAGGCATTCTGCGCGGGCGGGGATTTGAAGCAGCGCAACGGAATGACCGACGCGCAGTGGCAGGCGCAGCACTACATGTTCGAGCGCGGGGTGCGGGCGATGCTGGCGTGTCCGATCCCGATCATCGGGGCGATCAATGGGGCGGCGTATGGCGGCGGGTGTGAGCTGACGCTGTCGTGCGATTTTGCCTATGCGTCGAGTACGGCGCGGTTTGCGCTGACCGAGGTGACGCTGGGGATCATGCCGGGGGCTGGGGGGACGCAGAATATGCCGCGGGCGGTGGGGATGCGGCGAGGGAAGGAGATTTTGCTGACGGGGTTGCCGTTTACGGCGGCGCAGGCGCTGGAGTGGAGGGTGGTGAACAGGGTTTGCGAGCCTGGGGCGTTGCAGGCGGAGGTATTGGCGACGGCTTCGCGGATTGCGGGGAATGCGCCGCTGTCGACGCGGCAGATCAAGCATTCGGTGAATACCGGGATGCAGATGGATATCCACAGCGCGCTGATGTTCGAGATCGAGGTGTATAATCGCCTGCCGCCAACGGAGGACCGCCGCGAGGGGGTTTTGGCGTTTAACGAGAAGCGTAAGCCGGTGTTCAAGGGCCGATAGCCCTTGTTTGCAGTGGCCTGCTGATCCCCACCGTCCGTCCCAAGCGGGACGACTTCGCGGGCAGGACACTGGCGGATAAAAGTTTTTGCTTCTTTTTTAAAAAAGAAGCGCT
>JANXSA010000556.1 GCA_025352915.1 Rhodospirillales bacterium
GAGTCGGTGGTGAGGTCGGCGAATTGCAGGAGTTTGGTTTTTGGGTGGGCGTAGCTTTCGCCGGCTTGGTCCATCATGACGAGGATGTCGAGGGGTTCGACGGCCTGGGGGTGGGTGGAGGCGGCGTAAGCGGCGACGACGCGGCTGGCGAGGTCGGGGGTGGAGACGATGGCGGCACGGGCGCCGCAGTCGCGCAGGACGTGGGCGTAATCCTCGACGGTGTAGGTGGTGTAGGAAGGCACGGGGACGGCGCGGATGGCCAGCAGGGCGGTTTCGGCGATGGGGTATTCGGGCCTGTTTTCGGCGACGATGAGGACGCGGTCGCCTGGGGCGACGCCGGCTTCGCGCAGGTGGCGGGCGAGGCTGGCGGCGCGGCGGGCGAATTCGCCCCAGGGGATGGAATGCCAGGAATCGTCGCGGTGGTAGCGGAGCATAGGGCGGGTGGGGGCCTGGCGGGCGCGGGCGAACATCATGGCGGCCAGGTTGGGCCAGGTCGGGTAGGTTGCTTCGCGGAACGCCGTCACGGTTTGCTCTCCCCTTGCCCACGTTGGGGCGGCGCCGGTTGGTCGGCGCGTTGTTTGGATATACGACGCGGCGGGGTGGGGCAATCGAGGCAGCAAGCAAGGCTCCGCCGGCGTCGTGCGCAGCACGCTTTCGCGTGACGGGCCGAGGGCCCCTTGACCGCCATTTATCAGAACGGCTGGTGGGGTGGAATCCGGGTGCAAAGTCATGGGGTCAAGGGGCCGTTGGCCCTTTGCCGGCGGAGCCTTGCTTGCCTGGGGTTTGTCGATCTGGCGGCATGACCTACATGCAGGGGCAGACGCAGCAGAGGAATTTGGCCGCATGCCCGACGGAAACGCTGGCGAGCTTCCCACCTGGGATCTTGGTGATCTGTATCCGGCGCCGGATTCGCCGATGTTGGAGGCGGATCTTGGGCGCGCGTTGCGCGAGGCGCAGGGGTTTGAGGCGGCGCATGGCGGCAAGCTGGCGGGGATGTCCGGCGCGGCGCTGGGGGCGGCGATTGCGCAGTATGAGGGGATCGAGGAGGTGCTGGGGCGGGTCATGAGCTACGCCCAGCTGTTGTTTAGTGGTGATTCATCCGATGCGGTGGTGGGGAAGTTTTACCAATCGATGACGGAGCGGGTGACGGCGATTTCGTCGCACCTGATTTTCTTCACGCTGGAGCTGAACCGGCTGGATGAGGCGGCGCTGGAGGCCAAGCTGGCCGACCCGGCGGCGGCGCGGTGGCGGCCCTGGTTGCGGGATATCAGGGTGTTTCGGCCGCATCAGCTGGATGACCAGTTGGAGAAGCTGCTGCACGAGAAGGAGGTTACCGGGCGGTCGGCTTGGTCGCGGCTGTTCGACGAGACGATTGCCGGGATGAAGGTTGTTGTGAGTGGCGAGGCGCTGACGGTGTCGGCGGCGCTGAACAAGTTGTCCGATCCCGATCGCGCGGTGCGCGAGGCCGCGGGCAAGGGGGTTGGGGAGGCGTTTGGCGAACGGACGAAGCTGTTCTCGTTGATTACCAATACGCTGGCCAAGGACAAGGAGATCATCGACACGTGGCGGAAGTATCCGCGGCCGGGGTCCTCGCGCAATCGCGGGAACATGGTTGAGGATGCGGTGGTGGATGCGCTGGCGAGTGCTGTGGTGGCGGATTTTCCGCGGTTGTCGCATCGCTATTACACGATGAAGGCGAAGTGGCTGGGGCTGGCGAAGTTGCAGCACTGGGATCGCAATGCGCCGTTGCCGGGGGATGTCGACCGGGTAATCCCGTGGGAGGAGGCGCGGCGGCAGGTGCTGTCGGCCTATGGGGCGTTTTCGGGCGAGTTGGCGGCGGTGGGAGGGGCGTTTTTCGACAAGCCGTGGATCGATGCGGGGTTGCGGCCGGGCAAGGCGGGCGGGGCGTTTGCGCATCCGACGGTGCCGGCGGCGCATCCGTATCTGCTGGTCAATTATCATGGGCGGTCGCGCGATGTGATGACGCTGGCGCATGAGTTGGGGCATGGGGTGCACCAGGTGCTGGCGGGGCGGCAGGGATATTTGATGTCGTCCACGCCTTTGACGTTGGCGGAGACGGCCAGCGTGTTTGGCGAGATGCTGACGTTCCGGGCGTTGCTGGATGCGGAGGGCGATCCGGCGCGGCGGCGGATCATGCTGGCCGGCAAGGTCGAGGACATGCTGAACACGGTGGTGCGCCAGGTGGCGTTCTATCGCTTCGAGACGTTGTTGCATGACGAGCGGCGGTCGGGCGAGCTGGTGGCGGAGCGGATCGGCGAATTGTGGATGCAGGTGCAGACCGAGAGCCTGGGGCCGGCGTTTGAGTTCACGCCGGAGTATCGGGTGTTCTGGTCGTATGTGCCGCATTTCATCCATAGCCCGTTCTATGTCTATGCCTATGCTTTCGGGGATTGCCTGGTGAATGCGCTCTATGCGGTTTATCAGGGCGGGCATCCGGGGTTTGAGGGCAAGTATTTGGACATGCTGCGGGCCGGGGGGACGCTGCGGCACAAGGAGTTGCTGGCGCCGTTCGGGCTGGATGCGTCGGAGCCGGCGTTCTGGACCCGCGGGCTGGATGTGATTTCCGGATTCATCGATGAGCTGGAGCGGATGCCGTCGTGACGCAAGCAGGGTTCACAAAGAGGCAGAGAGGCAGGGAGATAGCCGCTGAACGCCTCTCTGCCTCGCTGCCTCTTTGTGGAAATTCTTGCTTGGGGAATGCCAGCCAATGAGCGATCGCGAGGACAAGACCTCGTTTTTTGGCGAGTTGAAGCGCATGGCGCAGACCTCGGGGGCGGTGGGGGGGATCGCGGCGCGGGTGGCGGGGGAGCGGGTGTTCGGGATCAAGACCAACCGGGCGGATCACGCCGGCGACCTCAAGACCATCCTCGGCGGGCTGAAGGGGCCGCTGATGAAGGTGGCGCAGTTCCTCTCGACCGTGCCGGACGCGCTGCCGGAGGAATATGCGGTCGAGTTGGCGCAGCTTCAGGCCAATGCGCCGGCGATGGGGGCGGCATTTGTGCGCCGGCGGATGCAGGGGGAGCTGGGGCCGGACTGGCAGAAGAACTTTTCCACGTTCGGCCTGGAGGCGGCGGCGGCGGCGTCGCTGGGGCAGGTGCATCGTGCCACGCTGACCGATGGGCGCGAGGTGGCGGTCAAGCTGCAATACCCCGACATGACCAGCACGGTGGAGGCTGATCTCAGGCAGTTGCGCCTGGCGATGGCGGTGTATCACCGGATCGACAGCGCCATTCAGCATGACGAGATCTATCTGGAATTATCGGAGCGGCTGCGCGAGGAATTGGATTACGTGCGCGAGGCGGCGCAGGCGCGGCTGTATGGCATCATGCTGGCCGATGTGCCGAGCGTGCATGTGCCGAGCCCGATCGCGGGGTTGTCGACCAAACGCTTGCTGACGATGACCTGGCTGGATGGCCGGCCGCTGATGCGGCGGCTTGAGGAAGACCCGCCGCAGGAGGAGCGCAACGCGATTGCCGAGGCGCTGTTCCGGGCGTGGTATGTGCCGTTTTATCGCTATGGCGTGATCCATGGCGACCCGCATCTGGGCAATTACCAGGTGCGGCCGGATGGCAGCGTGAACCTGTTGGATTTCGGCGCGATCCGGGTGTTTCCGGCATCGTTCGCGAAAGGCGTGATCGGCCTGTACGAGGCGATCCGCGACGAGGACATGGATGCGGCGGCCGAGGCCTATCGCTCGTGGGGCTTTGTCGACCTGTCGCGCGAGAAGATGGATGTGCTGAACGAGTGGGCGCGGTTCCTGTATGAGCCGCTGCTGGATGACCGGGTGCGGCCGATCACCCTGAGCGACGATCCGCATTTCGGCCGTGAGGTGGCGCGCAGCGTGCACGCCGGGCTCAAGCGCACCGGGGGCGTGCGGCCACCGCGCGAATTCGTGCTGATGGACCGCAGCGCGATCGGGCTGGGGGGGGTGTTCCTGCGGCTGCGGGCGCAGTTGAACTGGTCGAAGCTGTATCGCGAACTGACCGAGGGCTTCGATGCCGAGGCGGTGGCGGCGCGGCAGACGGCGGCTTTGGCGGAGGCGGGGGTGCCGGTTACCAAGAGCTAAAAGGAAAGGCGTTCTTTTTTGAAAAAAAGAACCAAAAAACTTTTATCCGTTAAGTAAATGGATGAAGTTTTTTTGCTTCTTTTTGTTCACAAAAAGAAGACTTCCTTCAAGCTGTTGCGAGGCGATAACCCTGCCTTGGCAGGCGGCTGACCAGGAAGCCGATCACCCCGATGTTGAGGATGTTGGCGGCCACGCCAATGGCGAAGCTGGGGGCGTAGGAGCCGTAGGCGTCGTAGACCAGGCCGCCCATCCAGCCTCCGGCGGCCATGCCGAGCAAGCCGCCGAACATCATGATCGGGATGCGCGTCGAAGCCTCGGCGGCGGGGAACAAGGCGCGGGCGGCCAGGATGTAGTTCGGCACCAGGCCGGCGAAACCCAGGCCGAAGGCGGCGGCAACGGCAAATAGCCCGACCTCGTCCTCGGTGGCCAGGAACAGCGCCAGGGCGACGGTTTGGCAGATCGAGCCGAGCAGGATGGCGCGCAGGCCGCCGATGCGGTCGGCCAGCCAGCCCCAGAACTGCCGGCTGACGAAAGCGCAGGCGAGCAGGACCGAGAGCATCGCGGCACTGCGGGTGGCCGAGATGCCGAGGTCGGTGCAGAAGCTGACCAGATGGACGATGGGCTGGGCCATCGGCACGCAGCAGAGGAAAATGGCGAAGCTGAGCAGGAACAGCACCGCATTGGGGCGCAGGCCGAGCACCCGTGCGCCCGCGATGGGGTCGCCGCCATGGTGGCCGCCGGGCGGGATGACCGGCGGCGGGCGCAGCGTGGCGAGCGCCACCGGAATGGTGACGGCGGCGACGACCGCGGCGAAGGCCCAGGCGGTGGCGCGCCAACCCCAATGGTCGAGCCCGCGCTCGAAAATGGTCGGCCAGATGGTGCCGGCGACATACTGCCCGGCGCTGACCAGGGCGAGCGCGGTGCCGCGCCGGCGGTCGAACCAGCGGCTGACGTAGATCAGCAAGGGCGCGCCGAGCGCACCATTGCCGAGCAGGCCGACCAGAACGCCAAAGCCGATATACAGGCCCCAGGTGCCGCCCTGGGTGGCCACCAGAAGCCCGGCGGAAACCGCCAAGCCGCCGAAAACAGCCATGGCGCGGGCGCCCAGCCGGTCAGCGATCCAGCCGAGCATGATGCCGCCAATGCCGGCGCCGAAGCTTTGCAGCGCGGCAGCAAGGGCGGGCACGCCGCGCGGCACGTCGAGGTCGGCGGCGATGGCCTTCATCGAGACGACGAGGATCAGCGGGGTGCCGTGCACGACCGAAAGGATGGCGAGCACACCAAAGGCGGCGCGCCAGGACTCGCGGCTTTCGATCGACTGCATGGTGTTTCCCCCGAGCAAGGCGTTCTTTTTTGAAAAAAAGAA